>DASVNL010000359.1:0-2029 GCA_036383875.1 Thermoanaerobaculia bacterium | reverse complement strand
AAATCGGTTTGCGCCCCACTCCCACGGGATCTTCGGACACGACGGGAGCAGTCCCGGGGATGTACTTGCCAGTGCGACGACGCAAGTGCTCGCGTATCCGACCGTGCGCATGGTGAACGGCGAGGTCGTGCAGGCGCGCTCGGGCGCGGAAGGATTCACGATCACGCTCGCTTCGGGCGAGGTGCTGGAGTCTGCGCGCATCGTCCTCGCGCACGGCATCACGGACGAACTGCCTGCGATTCCCGGCCTCGCGGAGCGGTGGGGACGTTCGGTCCTGCACTGTCCGTACTGCCACGGCTTCGAATTCAGCGGCCACCGCCTCGGCGTGTTGTACCTCTCGCCGAACTCGATGCATCAGGCGATGCTCATCGCCGAGTGGGGACCGACGACGCTGTTCCTCAACGGACACGATCTCGCTGGCGAGGACGACGTGTTGCGCGGACTCGCGGAACGCAACGTTGGACTCGAGACGACACCCGTGAGCGCGTTGCATGGCGACGGCGTCGAGCTCTCCGCGATCGAGCTCGAAGATGGCCGGCGGATTGGACTCGATGCGCTCTACATCGCGCCACGCAACCATCTGAACAGCGACATCGCAGAGCGACTCGGCTGCGACATGGAGCACGGACCCCTCGGCGTTCGCATCCTCGTGAACGCGGAACAGGAAACGAGCGTGCGCGGTATTTACGCCACCGGCGACATCACGCGCTTCGCGCACAACGCAACGTTCGCGATCGCCGATGGCGTGATGGCCGCGATGGCAATCCATCGTTCGCTCGTCTTCGGACCGCCGCGCACATGAACTCGCGGCTGCAGGCTTCATCCGCCCGTGCGCTACTTCTCGAGTCTCTTCTTGGGTGCGTGGGTCGCGCGAAAGTAATCCGTTGCGTGCGCGGCAAACGGCGCGAAAATTGAAGCGAACGTGGCAATGCACGACAAGCCGGCGGACCCGGATGAATCGGCGCTGAGTGAACAGTACCGGATGATTTTCGATGGGGTGCTGGACGGCATCGTGATCATCGACGCCGCGACCGGTCGCATCGAAGACGCGAATCCTGCTGCGCGTCGCATGCTCGGGTACGGCCTCGACGAGCGGATCGAGGCGACGGTTTACGACCATGTTCCGGCCGAAGATCTGGATCACGATCCGGTGCGGATCGACCGTGTGGTCGACGCGGGGCGATACAGTCACGAGCGTCGATTGCGGCGTAAGGACGGCAGCGTTCTTCTTGCCGAGTTGCGCTCACACGTGTTGGCGGGTGGACGGATCGTCACGGTTGCCCGCGATCTGACTGAACGGATCGAGCGCGAGGCGGCGCTGCGACGCAGCGAGGATCAGTACCGGCGGATGATCGAGCGATCACCGGACGCGATCTTCGTGCACGCCGGCGGCGTCTACGTCTACGTCAATCCCGCGGCGACGCGTCTCGTCGGCGCGACCAGCGAAGCGGAGATCGTCGGCCAGTCAGCGCTTTCGATCGGACTCTTGCAGGAAAGTTTGCAGGACCTTCCGATGACGACTCGGAAGTTTGCGCAGATCGATGGGACGGTGATCGACATCGAGCTGACCGCGTTCCCAATCGAATGGCAGGGACAGGCGGCGGTGCAGGTGATCGTCCGCGAGATTACGGATCGCGTTCGACACGAACAGGCGCTGCGATCATCCGAAGAGCGATATCGCGGTCTCGTCGAGGACGCATCCGAAGCGATCTTCCGCCTCGGGCCGGACGGACAGATTCTCTCCGCCAATCCTGCATCCACGCGCATGACCGGGTGGAGCGAAGAAGAACTGCTGGCCATGGACTTTCGGACCATCGTGCATCCGGACGATCTTGCCCGCGGACAGGAAACCGTGCGCGCGACGTTGGCTGGAACGCGCGGCAAGGCAGTCTTTCGCTTGTTCCGCAAAGACGGATCGATTGCGTACGTCGATACGACGACAGTGCCCGAACGACAGAACGGACAGGTCGCTGCGGTGTTCGGAATCGGACGCGACATCTCCGCGACGCGCGCTGCAAATGACCGGCTT
>DASVNL010000358.1:0-2691 GCA_036383875.1 Thermoanaerobaculia bacterium | reverse complement strand
GACCGATGAGATCCGTCACGGTGAGGTTCAGTTCTTCGAAACGCTTTTCGCCGATCGCGCTGAATCCGGCGCCGATGACCGAGGAGATGCGCAGTCGCGCGTCCGTCGACCAGAGAATCACCGGGAGACGCGAGACGATGATCTGCAGACGCGCTTCGCGTTCGGCGATCGCCTGCTGCGCCTCGAGCTCCGCGGTGATGTCCTGCATGATCCCGATGATTCGCTTGCGCCCCGTGTCGACGTCAGTCGTGCCGCGCGCGCGGGTGTGCACTGTCCGGCGTGTTCCGTCGACGCGGAAGAATGGATGCACCGTGTCGAGTGTGCCGCCGGATCCGAGGGAGCGCATCGACTCCTGATACGCCTGCTCGCGATCTGTTTGATCGCCGAGGGTGAGGGATTGGACGAAGGCCATGTCGATCGGGCGGCTCTGCGGCTCGAGCCCGACGATGCGATACATCTCGTCGGACCAGTCGATGGAACCGGTGGAGAGATCGACTTCGAAACTGCCGATGTGCGCTAGCGACTGCGCGTCGCCGAGCTGCGCCTGGCGGCGTCGCAGGTCGTTCTCGGCGCGCACGCGATCGGTGATGTCCGTGATGAGGATGAGTGTTTCGCCGCTGCCCGGGCGGCTGCGCGTGACGATCGCCCACAATGACGAGCCGTTCGCTGGCGCGAGCTCGATCTCGATTTTCGTCGCGTCATTGCTCGGCGCGGCGTCGACGAATTCGGCGAGCACGTCTTGCGCGTCCTTCGCGGCGAGCGTCGCAAACGCGCGGCCGAGCAGCGCGTCGACGGAGACGCCCATCATTCGCGCGACTGCGCTGTTCGCGAAAACGATCTTTCCGTTCTCGAGTGCGCAGATCCCTTGATCCGCACTCTCGACGACCTGCGCGTAGCGCTCGGCGACGCTGGCCAGTGCACGTTCGGTCTCGATGCGATCGATCGCGTCGGCCGCGACGTTCGCGATGGTCTCGACGAAGGCGCGCTCGCGATTCGTGAACTTTCGCGCCTGCGTGTAATGCGCGCTGAGCACGCCGTAGCGGATCGCGCGTCCACGCAACGGCGCGCTGATGCCGCTGCGAAGTCCGCTCGCGAGGAGCGCGGGCGCGCGGAATCGCGTCTCGGTCTCGAGGTCGTCGTACGTGATGCCCTGGTCGGCGCGATAGGCGAAGCCCGCGAGGATCGTCGCGTCGTCGGCGACTTCGCTGGGCAGCGGAACCGGCCCGCCGCTCACGGCGGCGAAGCTGAAGTGCGCTGCTTCGCGATCGCGCCAGAGTGCGGTGCAGGAGTTGGCGCCGAGGGCCAGGCCGGTGGTTTCGCAGGCATCGTTGAGGAGCGTGGGGATGTCGGCGGAGAGGACCGCGCGGCGTCCGAAGTGCGCGGCCGCGACCTGCTGCCGCTCCTCATCTTTGCGCTGCGTGACGTCGTAGGTCACGCCGTCGATGTACTGAATGCCGTTGCTCGTGTAGACGTGCGACGCGCGGTCGTTGAGCCAGACCCACGAGCCGTCTTTGCGGCGATAGCGATACTCGACGTCGAACGGCTCGTGCGTCCGAAAGATCCCGGCGTGCGTCGCCATCACGCGAAGCAGATCGTCGGGATGAACGGCGCGCGCCCAAACGGCGGCGCTGTTCGGGTCCTGGATCTCCTCGATCGTGTAGCCGGTGATGACGACCGAGTCGCCGGCCAGGAACATCGGCTTCAGTGTTTCGTCGACGGTCCAGACGATCGCGGCGACGTTCTGGAGGAGACTGATGAGGCGGGCGGGGCTGGGCGCGTCGCGTGTGATGTCGGTAGTGAAAGCGAGGATCCAGTCGTGCTCGCTGAGGCGCGTGAGTCGCGCGTTCGGGATCGCGGGCTCGGCATTACTGATGATGGCGGCCTCGACCGCGGTAGCAAGCGCGGCGGGTGCGACGTCGCGGAGAGTGCGGCCGGGAGAGGCGGGGGAGAGCCAGGGAACGCCGTCATTCCGGCCGTTCCAGGCACGGATGACGCACGCATCGTCGATGCGAATCGCGGGACCGGCGAGGAGGTCGAGGAGCGCGTCCGCGGCCATTGCATGTGCATGTTAGCGTGGCCGGCTCCACCCCTCGGCGACACCGCCAAAAGTTTTTCTCCGATCGCTGGAATGTCTTCGAGCGAAAACGGTTATGTGGTGTCCGCGCGAGGGAAGCAGGCGAAGTCAGCCGGGCGGAAACCCCCGAAACGCGGCGCTGAAATAAGCGGTAGATCTTTGAAGTTAGCAGCGACTCCCGAGTGGCAAACATCGCGGGCTCAGCCAGCAGAAATGCGACGCTGAAATAAGCGGTGGGGTCGCGAGGTTAGCAGCCACTCTGACGCAATCGCAGCCGCGAGCAGCCGATCGGAATCAGCAGTAAGCGTTGAAATAACAAGCGGTTGCAAAAGGTTGTGAGTGATCCCGCGGTGAGAAGTACGGAGCGCGGGAAAGCAGCAAGGCAGCACATCAGCAGGTCCGTTCGGATGGACGGTGAGTACGAAGCGAACGACTCGTGCTCAGCATCGATCCGAAGCGATCCGTAAGCCGGTTCCTTGACAACTGAATAGGAAAGCAACGAAGACGAACGTGATTCCTTTGAGTCCCTGTCTGAAAAGACGAGGGGACTCTTCTAGAAACACAATGAAGTCGCTCTGATCCAAAAGGAGCGCTTCCGAATAAGCGACAGTCGTTTA
>DASVNL010000357.1:0-5435 GCA_036383875.1 Thermoanaerobaculia bacterium | reverse complement strand
CATCTGGGGACGCGGCGCGCTCGACATGAAGTCGACGACGATCGCGCATCTCTACTCGCTCATCGACCTCAAACGTCGCGGCGCGAAACTGAATCGCGATGTGATCTTCCTCGCGGTGCCGGACGAAGAGCTCGGCGGGATGAACGGCGCGAAGGCGCTGCTCGACAAGCAACCGCAGCTCTTCGACAACGTCGGCTTCGTTCTCGGCGAAGGCGGCACCAACGAAACCGCCGTCGACAAAGTCGTCTTCTGGGGCATCGAGGTGCAGCAGAAGAATCCGCTGTGGCTGCGACTCACGAGCGAAGGTCGCGGCGGTCACAGCGCGTCGCCGCCTGACAACGGTGGCGCGACGCGCAAGCTCGTGCACGCGCTCTCCGCGATCGAGACCGTCGAGACGCCGTACAAGCTCGATCCGAGCGTCGCGCGCAGTGCCGCAGCGATCGCGAAAGTCCGCACCGATGGACGCGCGGCGATCTTTCGCAAACTGCGCGAGCCGCTCGATGTGAAGCTCGTCGAGAAAGAGTTGCCCGAGGGATATCGCGCGTTGCTGCGGGACACGGTGGCGATTACGCACATCGATGCCGGCAGCGTCGTCAACATCATGCCGACGCGCGCGTACGCCGATCTCGACATCCGGCTGCTGCCGTCGCACGGACCGCAGCCGATGATCGACGCGATTCGCGCGGCCGTCGGCGACAACGCGAAAGTCGAAGTGTTGCTGTCGAGCGAGCCTGTGCCCGACAGTCCCGCGAGCGGCGCGTTGTACGACACGATCGCGCGCGCGATGCGAGATGCGTCGCCGGGATCGACCGTCGGACCGTCGGTGACCGCGGGTACGAATGACGGACGCTTTTTTCGCGCGCGCGGCGTCGTCGCGTACGGCATCGCGCCATTCAAGGTGAACTACTACGACGCGGATAGCGTGCACGGCTCGGACGAGCGCATTCGCGCGCGATTCTTTACCGACGGCGTGCGCCTGATGCGAAAGATCGTGCGAGACTTCTGCGCGCAGTGATTCGCCGTCATCGTTTCGCGCTCGCGTTGCTGGCCGTCCTCGCGGCGATTCTCTTCATCGCGCCGCTTGCGAAGCGCGAGGTCTTCCAGTTCCGCGATCACTCCGACTACTTCCAGCCGATGCGCTGGTTCACCGCGCAGGAGTTGAGCGCGGGGCGTCTGCCACTCTGGAATCCGTACAGCGCGTCAGGCGAGCCGTGGCTCGCGAATCCGCAGACCGGCGTGTTCTATCCGCCGGCGTGGCTCTTTCTCGCGATGCCGTTCGAGACGGCGTACATGCTGTACCTGCTGCTTCACGTCGTTCTTCTCGGCTGGGGCGCGTATGCGCTCTTCGTGCGATCGGGCTCGAGCGGCGCGGCGCTTGCCGGCGCCGTGGCGATTCTCTTCAGCGGTCCGGTGCTCTCGCTCATGGACGTCTCGAGCAATCTGGCCGCACTCGCGTGGATCCCGCTCGCACTCTGGTGCGCATCGGAAGGCGCGTGGAAGCGCGGCGGCGTCGTGCTGGCGATGGCATTCCTCGCGGGTGAGCCGCTACTCGCCGCGGTTGCTGCGCTGCTCTACGTGATCGTGCGGAGACATCGCGACATCATCGGCACCGCGGCGATCGCATTCGGACTCTCGGCGATTCAGGTCCTGCCGTTCATCGAGATGATTCGCGGCACCGATCGCACCGGCGGCATGGACCCGAGCCAGATCCTGATCGACTCGATGCCGTTCGTCGACTGGGTTCACGTCGTGATCCCGGCGTACATCTACCACAAGGCATACGGGCAGATGTACGTGCCCGCGGTGTACGCCGGTTTGAGCGTGACGCTCCTCGCGATCGTGGGTCTCGCGACGTTGCGCAAGCGTCGCGATCTTCTCGGCTGGATCGCGTTGCTCGTCGCCACGGCGTTCATCGCGAACGGGCCGATGTTCCTGACGAAGTTGCCGGTCACGCTGCTTCGCTATCCCGCGCGGTTGCTGCCACTCGCAGTTCTCGCCCTCGGCGCACTCGCCGCGGCGGGATGGGATCGTCTGCGCATCGACAAACGCTGGCTCGACCTCGTCGTCGTGCTGGTCATCGTCGGCGACCTGCTGCCGCGCGTGATGCCGCTGCTCTTCACCGGTCCGTTCCATCGCGACGTCGTGCCGTACGCGGAGTCGATCGGCGCGAAACACAAGATCCTGCGCGTCGGTCAGGACGAGATGAAGCGTCTCGAATCGATCGGCGGCTATCTCAATCTCTACGATCATCGCTACGACTCGTTCACCGGCGCGCCGCTGATGACGAAGGCGTATCTCGACGTGTACACCGCGCTGCAAACGAGTCCGTCGCGCGAGCGTCTCGATGCGGCGGCGATCGGTTACGTGATCACGGCGCGCGAGCTTCCGCCTGCATTCACACGCGTCGCGCGAGCGTGGAGCATGAGCGCGTACGCCGTGCCGCAACCGCGTTCGATGGCCGCGTCGATCGCAGCGTCGGGAGTCACACCGCTGACGTGGGAGATGGATACGTCACACGCGCGTGTGATCGTCGATCGTGCGGAACCTTCAGTGGTCACGATCGCGCAACAGGATGCGCCGGGTTGGTCGGTGACGATCGACGGCAAACCGGCGAAAAAGCGCCTGTTTTTCGATGTTTTCCGCGCAGTCGACGTTCCTGGTGGACGCCACGAGATCATTTGGACATATCATCCGCGCTCATTTTTTTTCGGCGCGATCATGACGCTCGTCACACTCATCGCGCTCACTCTTTCGGTATTTGTCAAGCGTGCGCGATGAAAGATTTTTTTTCTACCGTGCGCGTGAATTCTGAGTAGTAGAATCTCGCTTCCGCCAACACCACCACTGAGGTCAGACGAAACATGGTAAGCATCGACGATCGCTTGAATGCCATCATCCGGGAGTTGATCGGCAACGGAATCACACTGGAGCAGGCAGTCGAAGCGTTCGAGGGGAAGTACATCGTCGCGGCGATGACGGCGAGCAAGGGCAACGTCACGCAGGCATCCCGCAAACTCGGTGTCCACCGCAACACGCTTCACAACAAACTGCGCACGCAGACGATGCTCAACGGCTTCGCCGAGTCCGTGCGTCCGGTCCGCCGCCGCATTTCCCACAAGCGCGTCGGAGTCCCGAGCGCGAAGACTTCCAGGAAATAGTTGGCGGTTGGCAGTTGGCGGTTGGCGGGAGACCGGCAATCGTCGCGACAATCGCACAACAACCAGCACATCCTCTCCCGCCAACCGCCAACCGCCAGCGCGCCGAAGGCGCGCGAACTGCCAACCGGATAGACTGCGCCCCGTGAGCACATCCTCGCTGGGCCTCCCTCAACGACCCGAACTGCACGAGGCGATCATCGCCTTGCTTCGCCAGCGCGGGAATCGTCTCCTCGGCACGAAAGACATCTTCGACCGTCTCGGCGACACCGACGCGACGCGCGAGGAAGTCGACCGCGCCGTCGAGGATCTCGAGCGCGAGGGCACCGTCATGGCCCTGCGCGGCAAACGCTACTCGCTGCTCGAGTTCACGCCGTACCACGCGGGCGTGATCCGCGTGTACAACGACGGACACGGCACCGTGCGAGGCGCCGAAGACGAGCCTGACATCTACGTCGACCGCAAGCAGCTCAAAGGCGCGATGAACTCTGATCTCGTCATCGTGCGCGTCGACCGGCGCAGTGCGAAGACGCGACGCGTTCGCGAGCGCGAGTACATCGACGGCGAAGTGATCCGCATCCTGCGACGCGCACATCGCACCGTCGTCGGACGCTTTCACCTCGTCGAGCCCGAGCCGTACGTCGTGCCGTTCGACATCCGCATCGACACCGACATCCTCATCGAGTCCGACGACACGATGGACGCGCGCAACGGCGAGATGGTGAACGTCGAGATCGAACGGTATCCCGATCGCACGACGCACTTCGCCACGGGCCGCATCGTCGAAGTGCTCGGCTTCATCGGCGATCCCGGCGTCGACATCGAAGTCGTCGTCCGCAAGCATCACATCCCGCACAACTTCCCTCCGGAAGTGTTGCGCGAAGCGGAATCCATCCCGGTGGAAGTGACGGAAGACGAGATCGCGAAGCGCGTCGATCTGCGCGATCGCAACATCGTGACGATCGATGGCGAGACGGCGAAGGACTTCGACGACGCAGTCGAAGTGCAGCAACTCCCGAACGGCAACTTCCTCCTCGGCGTGCACATCGCCGACGTCTCGCACTACGTGACCGAGAAGAGCGAGCTCGATGTCGAAGCATTCGAGCGCGGCACGTCGGTCTACTTTCCGGGGCGCGCGGTGCCGATGCTCCCCGAGGTGTTGTCGAACGGGATTTGTTCACTCAATCCGAAAGTCGAGCGGCTCACGTTCTCCTGCGAGATCGAGATCGATCCGCGCGGACGCTTCGTCAATCACAAAATCTACAAGTCCGTGATTCGCACGCGCGAGCGGATGACGTACACGGACGTGAACGCGATCCTCGTTGCGCGCGGCGTCGCGAAGTCGTCAGGTGCGGAGCGCGATGCTGCGGCCGAGGCGAATGGTCCGGCGTTGCTGGAACGGTATGGATACCTGCTTGCGGACTTCGAGCGGATGCACACGCTGTACGAAGTGCTGCGCACGCGTCGCGAGCAGCGCGGCTCGATCGACTTCGATCTGCCGGAAGCGGAAGTGATGCTCGGCGTGAGCGGCGACATCGAGGCCATTCGTCCGACGGAGCGCAACGTCGCGCATCGATTGATCGAAGAGTTCATGCTCTCCGCTAACGAAGTCGTTGCGCGCGAGCTGGTCTTCGCGAATCAGCCCGGACTCTTCCGCATTCACCAACAGCCCGATCCGCAGAAACTCGAAGACCTGCGCGAGATCCTGCGCGAGTTCAAACTGAAACTACGCGGCGACGTCGAGGACATCCGGCCGGGCGAGTTGCAGCGCGTGATGAAGGAAGTTGCGGGGCGTCCCGAAGAACGCTTCCTCACGAACATCATCCTGCGCTCGATGAAGCGCGCGTTCTACTCCGACGCGAGCACCGGCCACTTCGCGCTCGCGTTCGAGCACTACTGCCACTTCACGTCGCCGATCCGGCGCTATCCCGACCTCATCGTGCATCGCCGGCTCTTCGAGCTGATCTCGCAAGGCGCGCTATACGGCGAGAAGCTCGAGCAGGTCGAGCGCGCGCATCCGATGTACGCGCTGCAGTCGAGTGAGCGTGAACGTCGCGCGGAAGAAGCGTCGCGCGAAGTGCTCGAGTGGAAGAAGGTCATCTTCATGCGCGACAAGGTCGGCAACGAGTACGACGGGATCGTGACCGGCATCGCGCCGTTCGGCCTCTTCGTCGAGCTCGAAGAGATCTTCGTGCAGGGGATGGTCCCGGTCGCGACGATCGGCGGCGACTTCTGGCACTACTACGACAAAGAACACCGCATGCGCGGCGAGTCCACCAA
>DASVNL010000356.1:0-6320 GCA_036383875.1 Thermoanaerobaculia bacterium | reverse complement strand
TATTTCTGCGCGATCACGTGCGCGTATTGAGAACGCGTTCCACCATGTTCCACGGCACTTTCGAGTGGGCCGAGAGCCTGGGACCATTGACTGTCCTTGCGGCCGTCCCAGAAGAGGAACGGACTGTAGGCAGTCCCGGCGATCGGCATCGTCCGCCGGTTGGTCGTCCCGACGCCTTGCGCCAGCGCCACGCCATCCTGAAACTCGCGCTCCGGCTGATGGCAGGACGCGCACGAAACTTTACCGTTCGCGCTGAGGCTCGGGTCGAAGAACAGCTCCTTCCCGAGTGCCGCCGCCGCGGCGTTATCCGCAAAGCGGTTCGTCGCATCCTTCGCCAGCGGTTCGAGGTTGGCGATCGAGAGGTCGCTCACTTTCGCGATGTCCTCGACCGTCCAGGCGCTCCACTGCCGGCCCGCGGCCGACAGCAGAACCGCCGTGAGGAGAAAGGCGCTGAGACAGAGCATCCGCGTTCTCATGGTCGTATCTCCGAATGACTACAGCGCGAGATTGAAGGTGATGGAGTCGGTGCCGGCGCTTCCCTGGATGGCGAGCTTGAACTCCCACCAGCCGCCCATGTTGAAGCGCACGCCTTCGATGACGTAGACGCCGTTGCCGAGGGATTTGGTGACGCGGGGACGCGTCGGGAGGCCGTGACCGTGCTGCGGCATGCCGCCGTCGATCGTGATCGCCGCGCCGTCGACGACCCGGCCTTGCGCATCTTTCAGGACGACTTGAATCGTCTGCAGCTTGCGCGGACGCAGGGACTCGTCAGGTTGCAGGGTCGCCGTGTAGAGTCCCTGCGACGAGGTGCGCGGTCCGAGTCCGAACTCGCTTTCAGCAGGCTTTTCTGGTCCGCCATGGACCATGGCCATGACGGCCGAGCATCCGGTGAGAGCCATGATGACGACGACGATCGCGACGAGTGCGCCGATGAGAGAGCGTTGATTGGGATTGCGTTGAGCCATGTTCTTCCTCCAAAGGTTTGATGAGCCCAAGATAGGAAGCGCGGCGCACTTGCGATTGAATGGAGCAGTCGAGGTTCTTGAATGAACCGGCTACGGAAAGGTGGGAGAGGCTGAGCGAACCGTCTTGGACCGCATCACCGCGTTGGTATCTGTGGCAGGGCGGCTTCGCCCTGATCAGTGGCAGCGACGGAGTCGTGCCGTCGCACTCGCATCACGCGATTCAGGTCGTCATCACAATGGATGGCGAGGCGGCGATCTGCGAGTCGGGCAAGGAGTGGCGGTCCGGGCGCGGGATCATCGTGCCGCCGAACGTCGTCCACAGCTACGCCGGTCAGAGCGCGTACGCCGCGATGCTGTTCATCGATCCTGATTCGATCGAAGGGATCTGGCTGCGATCGACGGTCGCGGATCGCACGACGATCGTGCCCGAGTCGCGCGTGCTTCCCGCCGCGGAAGCGCTGCGCCGCTTTTGCGAGAGTCCGCTCGAGAGCATGGACTTCGGCTCGCTGGTCCGCTTCACGGTGGAGTCGCTCTGCGCCGGAGTTCCACCCGCACGCCACGCCGATCCTCGCATTCGTAAGGTCCTCGACGTGATCGCATCATCGGACGACCTGCGACTCTCGCTCGAACAACTCGCCGCGACGGTGTTCCTCTCACCCAGCCGGTTCCAACATCTCTTCAAACAGCAGGTCGGCCTCGCCTTCCGACGCTACATGCTCTGGCGCAAAGTGACGCGCGCGATGATCGCGATCGCGCAGGAACGCACGCTGACCGCGGCCGCGCAGAAATCCGACTTCGCCGACGCCGCCCACCTCACCCGCACGTTCCACCAGATGTTCGGCCTGCCGCCATCCGTATTGATGCAGGGCGAGTTGTACGTCGTCCCTTCACCGTTCGACATCGCGGAGAAGGCGGCGTAGTCCTTACGGCTTGTACTCAGGCGTCGTGCGCGCGATGTAGCTGTACTCAGTCGACATCAGCGGATCTCTCGACATCTGATCGCACAGCTTCTTCGTTTCATCGGCGATGGTCAGCAGCGGGCGCAGTGCGCGGAAATAACGGTATTTGAAGCTGTAGTAGACGCGGCGGAGATGTTCGCGGTAGCCGTCCATGCCCCACTGCAGGCGGCCGTCGCGATCCGGGTCGGCGAATCCGGATGGAGGCTGGGGCGTCCCTGTCGTCGTCGTTTCGACGCGGTCCAGTTCCAGGTCGTACACGGTGTCGCGGAACGCCATCTTGTAGTGGTAGTCGGTCGGCGCGTTCATGCGGGCCGTCTCGCGATACCCGAGGTCGAGGCGAATGACGGAACCGCCGGTGCGGGCGTTGATCAGCAACTCGAACATGTCGCGCGTGTCCTCGTACCGCAACGCCGCGAAGGTGCGCAGGTTCTGGAGCGCATCGACGGTCCCGCGCAGATTCCCTTCCAGGAGAGGAGGCGCATCCACAGCTTTGGATGCCCGGACTTCGAGGACGAACGTCTCCGCCACGCCACAGCTTCGTGCGGATGCCGCAAGCGGTCCGCCACCATCGGGCGCCGTGACGTAGTTGCCGTTCGACGCTTTCAGCGCGATCGAATCGCCGGGCTTGATCGCTTGGTCCTGCGTTGCGGGGAGCGCGGGCACGCGCTCGATGGTGAAAGTCTCTGCATCGCCGATCTGATTCGACGGCGTCTTCGCCTCCAACGCGTTGCCGGCCACGCTGAGATTCGTGCTGGCGGGCGAACGCAGGATCACCTTGTCGCCATGCTTCAGGGTCTTCTTTCCCTCGCGATGCAGCACGCGAACGGCTTTCAAGAGCGGCGCATCCACGGCTTCATAGCGCACGCCCGCTGCCGGGCTCGCGGTGACGTATTGACTGCGCGTCTTCAGCCAGACATCGGGCACGACCAGATCCGGTTTGAACGCATTGATCAGCGCGATCTCCTGAAGGATGTTGATGTACTCCGCGACGATGATTGCGTAGACCGGCAGCCCTGCGCGCACCATGGCCCGATTCGACGTCGTGTCCGCGATCTTCTCGTTCCCTCGGGACAGCGGAATCGCATCGAGCGCCCTGACGTAGTGCCCCGCGACGTCGTTCGCCCGCGCCCTCGTATCCGCGCTGCCGGGATCGTCGCGCCGGGCGTTCAGATACGTCACGAGGTATTGCTCGCGCGCACTCTTGAGCGCGGACTTCGCCTGCGTCGAGGCGTTGTCCGCGATGAGGACCGTCACGTCGCGCAGGATGTCGGCGCGAAACTTCGTGAAGAGGTCGTACAGCGACACCTTCTTCGCGGGGCTCATGATGTTGAATGCGAACGTGAAGACAGCGGCGCCGCCGGGAATGCCGGTGAAGGCGGTGACGGCGTGTCCGCCGAGGCTCCACAGGGCGCCGAGCATCGCGCGGCTCGTGTCTTCAGCCTGATCGCGGTACTTCTCCATCGTGAGATCGACCGCATCCGGCCAGGGCGTCGCCGGCGCCGCCTGCAGTCGGAACAACATTCCCGGCGTCGCGGAACCGTCGCGCAGTCCGACCTTCTGGCCCGGCTCGATGTTGCCCGCGGGGACGACGGAAAACGCGAATGGCGGTCCGACGTAGGACCGCAAGCTGATCATCCCGTCGCCGCGGTCGGCGATCTCGAACTGCGCAGCTCCGCGCCCAAATCGCTGCGTCAACCCGGCGAAGTCCCCGCGCGGATTTTCGCGTGCGAGCGCAAATCCGTTTTTCTTCGAGTGGATGCGGAACTGACGCGCCGCAGGCGAACCGAGAACGAAGATCTCCCAACCGGCGATGTTGGGATGTCCGGCGACGGAGACCGGCCGGCTGGCCGCGCCACGATCGTCACTGACATGATTTTCACCGGCCGCGAGCGCGAAGGAATCGCCAGGTTTTATCTCTCCGGGCAGCACCTCGCCGCTCGCGCTGACTTTCTTGATGATGAACGTCTCGCCCGCTCCGGGCGTGAACGCGCGAGCCGTGAGGTCGCGACTCCCTTTCTTCCAACTGACGTAGTAGCGAAACTCCGTTCGCAGGGCCACGCGATCGCCGGAGACGAAGGTGCGCGAGCCACTGAGATTGATCATCTCGACTTCGCGCTGCGCCACGTCCGCGGCGCCCGTTGCACAGATCCGCTCTTCTTCGCCGCGTCCGTTGCTGGCGAACGGCTTCCCGTCGGAGAGGATGCGTCCCGTACCGACAGGGACGAGGAGAAATTGAGCGGCCGTCGATTTCGGATCGGTCCCGAGTTTCAGCGCTGATTCACTGGCTTGCTCGTTTTCGCTCGTCAGGTAAAGACGCCTGTTCTGTGGATCGCCAGCCGGCGTGACGACCTCGATGTTGTAGAACGTCTCATCGATCGCGCCGTCATCGAAGCTCGGCAGCGGGACATGAGACGCCGCCTCGACGCGATTCGGGAACCACGCCTGTTCATCGAGGCTGGCCGGATTGCTCGCACGCAGAACGGCGATGCCGTCGCCGGGGAACACGGAGAGAGAGGACCGCTCGCCGTAATAGGGAATGAGCGCGACGTGACCCTTGTCGCCGCGCGGCTCCATTCGCCACCACGCTCTTCGCGGCTCGAGGTTCGGAAAGCCGAGCGCGGGTTTGCCCTGTTCATCGACGATGAGCACACGCGCGTCGCCATGGTTCAGGAGCAGGCCCCAATTGCCCTCCCCCACGGGAAGGAACGACCAGTACGCATGCCGAGGACGATCGGCGGGATTGAGTACGGAGATCTTCCGCACCGCCCCATCCGCCCACGCAAGCACTCCCTTGCCGAGGACCGAGTGTTCTGCGAACACGAGAAGTTGCGCCATGGAGGCTCTCCCTTCCGGTTAACGTCGCTCTGTTTTGGGGGTGGGACCGAAATAAGGATACGCCATGACGGCGACGCCGATGAATTTCAGGACCTGCGGCTATCGGTCTTCGATTGCTTGCGACAGCCGCCAGAACGTTCCCATTTCGTTTGTGCGTGCTCGGCCGTACGGGCATTGATCCTGCTTTCCACAAGTACAGGTTTCCGTTCAAGATCGATGCGCGACGACATCCTGCTTCCACATCTCCATCCACGCGTGTGCGAGACGTCCCGGCGCGTATTACTCACCGGCGATCACTCGCTGATTCGCACCGCCCTCGGGCTGCTCATCTCCGACCACGGGATGACCGTCGTCGGCGAGTGTTCGAACGATCCCGCGGCCGTCCGCGCGTTCGTGCACATGGTCGATCTCGTCGTGCTCGACCTCGACCTCGATACTTCCGGCTGGACGCGGCCGGAAAAACTCGGACCGCTGCTCGGTGCGGCGAAGGGAATGCCGGCGTTGATCGTCACGCGTGGGGGCGACAGTCGCGGGATCAGCGCGGCGTTGCAGCATGGGGCGCTCGGCGTTGTGCTCAAGAATCGGCCGCCGCGTGTCTTGATGCGCGCGATTCGCGCCGTGCTCGCGGGCGAAGTCTGGCTCGAACGCTCGATGGTCACGAGCTTCTTCTACGAGGAAGTGACCGAACGGCCGGGACCGACCGTCATGCCGGAGCGTCTCACTCGCCGCGAGACACAGGTCGTAGAACTCGTGTCATTGGGACTGCCGAACAAGCAGATTGCGGCGCGACTCTCCATCGCCGAGAACACGGTCCGCCATCATCTGACCTCGATCTTCGACAAGCTCGCCGTCACCAATCGCGCCCAGTTGATGCGCTACACACTCGACACCGGACCGGCCGCGCCGTAGGACCGGCACATTTGTGCCGGGTCCGTGTCCCGTCGCATAGCAGGATCGTCCGATGCGCGCCGCAATCGCGTCAGGGCATCTTGTGGGACATGAAAGACCATCTTCAGTTCCTGTCGAGACTCGCAGTCTTGCTGTCGGCTGTATTGATGGTGCAGCCGCTCCTCGCGCAGACCACACCCGCCGGCTGCGCGCGGCTGATTCGCGCGGACGTCGTCGCCTTCGACCACGTCATCGTCCTCAATCGCCTCGGCGCGATGCAGCCGCAGGGGATGATGTACGCGCTCCGCAGCGACGTCGTCCCGATCAACTCGAGCCAGGGACTCGTCGCCGGAAACGTGCGACTGCGCGCCGGCAAGCGCCCGCGTCCTCTCGTCCTGCGCATGAACGAGGGCGACTGCCTGCGCATCGAATTTCAGAACCTCCTCAACACGACGCCGGTCGATGACAAGCAGCCGTACACGCGCACGGCCTCGGTCCATGTCGTCGGCATGCAGCTCGTCGGCAGCATCGACTCCGATGGCTCGAACGTCGGCCAGAACACGAGCAGCCTCGTCGCGCCGAATCAGTCGACGGTCTACACGCTCTTCGGCGAGCGCGAAGGCGGCTACCTGATGTACAGCGCCGCCGCGCAAGTCGGCGGCGAGGGCGACTC
>DASVNL010000355.1:0-21571 GCA_036383875.1 Thermoanaerobaculia bacterium | reverse complement strand
ACCCTATATTAGATGATGCAGGCGGCTCGGCCGCCGGACCGAAGCCGGGCCGGGACAGCTTCAGTCTCTAGTTAGGCGCCGGCCAGCAGCGAAGTCAGCTATTGTTCAAATATAACAGTAGCTGCCGTTCACGACTCAAGCCCCAATAACAGTCCCAGAAACCGGTTGAACCAGAAGGCTAAACTAACCAGATACAGCAAAGCGAAGAGCGATCTGACCTGCACAACCCTCCAATGTGGTCGTGCAGATATCGTTTGATAGCCAAGACGCTCCTCCAGCACGTCTAAGCATTTCAGATAGTGGCGGCGATTCCGCTCACAAACACACTCCACGACGAAGAATGTCAACGTGACAAGGACCGCCGCACCCGCTGCTGATTGCGCCGCGTCGCGAGAAGCTGAGGACACCAGCCGGAGAGCAACCGCGGCAAGACCACCTACAATGCCGACGTATAGCGTGATATTCGCAAAGCGCAGGCTACTGAAGTGCCTAAACGTCACAGCTGCTTCCGTGTACTCGTGACGAAGGTTATCCACGCTGTGATCGCGCGAATGGGTTTCCAGAGGTACGACTCTACGTTGCTTTGACACGATTAAGGTGGGTCCAATTTAGGGTCCTTCCCTACCCGCACTTCTGGAATGTTCACCCAAACGCGTCAAATCAACGATGTTGCATCGTTCCGATGTAGCGTGAAGGAGCGGCAGAGCACAGGGTAAAAGGGGGACGTTCACATCACAGTTAGGCGGCGCGTGGCCGTCGCAGCCGGCGCGCCACCTGAAGCCCTGAGGTCTCTCTAAGGTCCTCGTTCGCAACCAGACTTGTGTTCATAAGTGTCCGCCGTGCGTCCAGACATTCGCCGGTGCCTGGGGGGTGACTCGAGCTTTCGCGCGCCTAACGGCCTTGGTGTAAGCTGTGCGGCCGGTCCCGCGTGGCTACGGCAGAGCGGCGCGGTGGTTGCCGCCAATGACGTTCGAAGAACCGAGTGGCGTGCTGCAACCACCGTGACGCCGTCACGCTGGCGATGAAGTAGGCAGCTCGGCTGCCGGGCCGAAGCCGGGCCGCATCAGCTTCACACCAAAGTTAGGCGCCGGCTCTCACGGGCTGATTCTCAATTCGACTAAGCGCGTGGTGTCAAACAACATCAAGACGCGATCAAAGTCGGTCTTGAATTCTTGTTGCGCGACGGCTTCTGATAGCTCGGACCATGCTGACATCTTGAATCCGTTGGCCACCAGAAGAAGCCAGATTTCACCGCACTTGGCGCGATAGGACGGCAGCTTGCTCCCCTTGTCTTCTAAGATCGCGTCGATTTGCGACGGGAGAATATCCGTATAAGCACCTGTATGCATGACGGAGAACTCCGACTCCATCATCGACGGAGGGTACAGCAGCGTAATACTGTTCAGATTCTCAGGGAGGGCCGGAACTTGCCAACGGTAAAGCTCGGAAGGACTGAGAGGATCGGAAGCTGCTCGCGCCACCTCCGTCGCGATGCTGCCGGCCACTGCGCTGATGTCTGCTGTTCGACAGCGAAACTTCGGATCAAATGACAGCGATGCCCAGAGCGGTCGCGCTCCCAGCGCGTCATACGCGGCCTTGGCAGCATGCGCGACCTTTGCAGCGACCACCTCAAATGCGTTGAGAGGCGAACCAGCCGCCGTCTCATCGCGCACGAAATCTCTAACCTCGATACCGACACATCCGCCGACGGCCAGCTTCACGATCACATCGAGTGGTTCTTCCGACGGCTCAACGGCGCCCTGCGGAAATCTACTATCGAGCTGCCGCAGTGCCTCGACAGCTTTGAGTTCTCGCTCTTTCTGTGCCGGTCGAGTCATGGATTTAGGCTATCACGCGAGTGCCCGCGCAGGTTGTCGCATCTTGTGCTGGATATCGGGCGATCGGCCCACTCCGCTTTCCAGTGTGGACACACTCGTGGTATTCGTACTCGGTTCCTTCGCCGGTGCTGTCGCTGGAAGCGTGTTTCCGCGCGCCTAACGGATCTCACGCTAAGCTGTGCGGCCGGTCCCGCGTGCCGAAGCCGAAGCGGCGCGCCGGTTGCCGCGATTAAGCTGAAGCAGCGCGACGCGAACTGCAACCGGCGTGACGCCGTCGCGCTGGCGGAAGGTAGGCAGCTCGGCTGCCGGGCCGAAGCCGGGCCGCACCAGCTTCAGCGTGAAGTTAGGCGGCGTCCTCTGCTTGGCGCCGTTGCGACTGCGGCCATAAGAATGCTTCGCGAAATCCCGGTACGTCTTCAGCCAGCTTTGGTGCCTCTATGCACACGAGGTCCGTAAGGTGCCCGGCGAGAAATTCGTTGAAGGTGACGCCCTGCCGGCGCGCAGCTGCTTCAATGGCAACGAGTTGGAACTGCGGCAGGCGCACGGTGCGATTTGCCAGACGTGCGAGTGGTGGCAGAACTAACGCATTCTCGCCCAGTGCCTCTTCGATCGACTCGTACGACCACACGGTCATGGCGATCATGGCGACAGCGCGCCAAGATACGTGCGCGCCCAAACCGACGCGCCTGAGTTCCGACGACGCGATTTCTTCGGCCATCTCTAGGCCGCTCCAACCGACCAGCGCGGCGGCCTCACGGATGGAGTATTGCTCGCGACCTTCGAGGAACAGCTTCCGTATCGCCTCCGCTCGTTTCACGACTTCCTCCTACGCCGGTCTCGTCACCGAAGCCGATGCTAGACCGGCCATCTTGTCCATAGACAAGTGACAAGATAGGTTGTCTATGGGCAAGATGCAAGTGGTGTCGAAAAGAAAGGCGAGACAGCCTGATGCCGAGCTGTTCGGGGCCGTCGTACGCGAGCTTCGCGAAGGCCGCGGCTGGACGCAAGAACAACTCGCCGAACGTTCCGACATGAACGCCAGCTATCTCGGCTTCGTGGAGCGTGGAGACAACGTGCCCACCCTGACCATCATCATTCAGATCGCCGAAGGTCTGGGCGTCGAGCCGGCAGATCTCCTGAAGGCAATGACGAAGCGTAGGTAGATCGGTTTGGCGCGCGCTGGTGCCCTTGACGCTTGCGGCGACGGGTCCGGTGCCCATTCATGTACCGACCTGCTGGGCGGTAAGTTGACGCCCGATCACTTTAATCGTGCGGCTCGATCACTTTTAAGTGCGGCTCGATCACTTAAATCTCACATCGAGGACAGTGAAAGTGACCGGCGATCACTTTTATCCGGCGCGCGGTCACTTTAATCTCGTCCTGAGGACAGTTGAAGGTGAGACTCGGTCGGATTTAAGCGATCGCTCGGCGGATTAATCTCGTTTTGAGGACAGTGGAAGTGATCAAAAGTCGGATTCACGCGACTGACCATGGTCCGCTTGAAGACTGAGCGCGCGGGTACGCGAAGCTTCATGGAAAGCGTGCGGACACGATGACGGTGGATTCGACCGCCTAACGTTCTCACGCTAAGCTGCACGGCCGGTTCCGCGTGGTTACGTTCGCGCGGCGCGGCCGATGCAGCGAGGCGCGGCGCCAGCCGCGCCAATTGAGCATGTCAGCGGGCGTGACGCCCGCCACGAATGCAGCGAAGTAAGGCGGCTCGGCCGCCGGCCCGAAGCCGGGCCGTGCCAGCTTCAGCGTGGAGTTAGGCCGCGCCGCTCCTGTCGATGACGGTTCGAATGCGTGAACCGTTGACGTGCCCAGCGATCTGAGCCGCGAATTCGGCCAGGAATTCGATCCTTTCATGAGCCGGTATCGCTCGCAGTGAGACACCGGCCGCAGATTCCTGTGCACAAAACGGCGGATAAACGCTCAGAAGGTATCCGGGCAACAGTTCCTCGCCCTCCGAGCGAAATTGCTCAACGACGTTGATCGGAAGGAGACTGTCGGGCAACGTGATCAGAGATGTGAACCAATCATGGATGGCAAGATCCAGCGGATGCAGCTCTCCTGTTTCACTTTCAAGGAACCACACACGTTTGTTCCGAAGGACAAACTGGTTTCCAAGAGCGTCTTCTGCAAGCGGAATGTCGGCCGGTAGGATCGCTGGAAACAAGACATGGAGTGCTCGCTCGCCTTTCCATGCACTGCCTAGCGAATGCCACGTTGGCTCAGCCGAAATTCCACGAACGTGAAGTGCGCCATCGAACGCGATGAATCCGTTTACGTCCGTCAGTACCGCGGAAATTTCTTGCGGTATCGCTTCGGCTAGACTGTTGTCGTCCATCGCAGGACCAACGTAGGTCGCACGTGGGAGTTCAAGGCCAAGGGTAGGCAGTCTGATAGACGCGCTCACGCCGATATCGTAGCCCATCAGGTTCAATACCGGGCCGTATCCTCGCGGCGGCCTAACTAGTACTTCGTCCTCACGCCTCAACGCCTCTATACATAGCCGCCCCATATAGCGAAACTATCTACGAGATCTATCCACCCGACACCTTCTGAGTCTCATCACCAGTAGATGGAAGCGTCACCAGCCGGTCCGTGAGGCGGAGGACGACGACCGCGCCGTAGGCGAGGCGCCAGGTTCGGGTGGTGGGGTGCCAGGTGCCGCCCATGAGTTTTACGGACTCGCGGAGGGCGAGCTCGTTGTATTGGAGGCGGATGTGGACGAGGTCTGTGACGGCGGGGCGGCGGGCTCGGGGGAGCCAGTCGACTTCTTCGACGATGAGCTCTACCGTCTTGTACCGTTTCTTGTTGGCGTCGTCGTAACGGTAGCGGATGCAGACGACGCGGGGACCGTACTCTTCGACGAGTTTGCGGGTGCCGGGTTGGCCGGGTCGCAGAGTGAGACGCGTGCGGAGCATTGTGCACTCCGAGGCTCCCTCGGATTTGGGTGCGCGTCAAGAGCGTCTTTAGAGCAGGTCGAGGGGGCTTTGTACGCCTTTCGCTCCGAGCCTCAGCACGTGGGTGTAGATCATGGTCGTCGAGACGTCGCGGTGGCCGAGGAGTTCTTGTACGGTGCGAATGTCCTGGCCTCGTTCGAGGAGATGTGTGGCGAATGAGTGGCGCAGGGTGTGACACGTTACGCGTTTGCCGAGATTCGCGCGTTTGCAGGCTTCGCGGATGGCGCGCTGCATGACGGACTCGTGGAGATGCGGGCGGCGGTCGATTCCGTGTTCATCGCGGACATGCGTACGCGCGGGAAAGATCCACTGCCACTCCCACTCCTTTGCAGAGTTCGGGAGTTTTCGCTCGATTGCCGTCGGCATGAAGACGGAGCCCAATCCGCGCGACAGATCGCGATTGTGCACAAAGCGAACTCGCTCGAGGTGTTCGCGGAGTAGCGGCTCTGCGCTTCTGGGCAACGTCGTCACGCGATCGCGTTTGCCTTTGGTATCTCGGACATAAACCTCGGAGCGGCTGAAGTGAATATCCTTCACGCGTAACTGCAGCCCCTCCAGCAATCGCAGACCTCCTCCGTAAAGCAGCAGCGCAATCAGCTTCGGCGTTCCTTCGAAATGCTCCAGAAGGGCACGGACTTCTTGTGGCGTCATGACGGTCGGAACACGCATGGGCCGTGTCGCGCGGATCACGTCGTTGAGCCAGGGCAGCGGGTCGTTCAGAACGTAACGATAGAGGAAGAGCAGCGCCGCCAATGCCTGCCCTTGGGTCGACACGCTCACATTGCCGTCGACAGCGAGACTGGTCAGAAACGCATTCACTTCCTCGCCGCCCATCGATGCCGGATGGCGCTTGTTATGGAAGAAGATGAAGCGCTTGATCCAGCCAATGTAGGCCTCTTCCGTGCGCCGGCTGTAGTGCCGTGCTCGCAGAGTGTTCTGGATTGTCGGGATTAAGCGAGGCTCCGGCATCCCATAAGCATCGGCCAGGCGCTCGTCGAGCTCACAGAGATCTACGCATTGAAGAGAAAGCGTCGATCAATCGTGCGATCTGAGAAGAAATCGCCACGAGTGGTAGAGCAGAAACACTTCGGGCGGCCGTGAGGCCGCCCGAATTTAATTCACTGCGATGACTGGAAACTACTGCTCGTCGTCGAAGTCCGCGAGGGACAACGCATCCTCGTCTTCGGACTCGCGCTGCAGCAGCTCTTCGAGGGAAGGCTGCGGCGGGGCTTCGTCCTTTTCGAGGTAGACGTCGCGGTAGGTCGGCATGCCGGTGCCGGCCGGGATGAGGCGGCCGACGATGACGTTTTCCTTGAGACCGCGCAGGTAGTCGACACGGCCCGCGATGGCGGCTTCCGTGAGGACGCGCGTGGTTTCCTGGAAGGACGCTGCCGAGATGAACGACTCGGTCGAGAGCGACGCTTTGGTGATGCCGAGGAGGAGAGGAACTCCGTCCGCCGGCTCGCCGCCGCGGGCCATGACCTTCTCGTTCTCTTCCATGAAGCGGAAACGATCGGCCTGCTCGTCGACGAGGAAGTCCGTATCGCCGACCCGCGTCACGCGCACCGAGCGGAGCATCTGACGGCAGATGGTCTCGATGTGCTTGTCGTTGATGGCGACGGACTGCGAGCGGTAGACCTCCTGGATTTTGTCCACGAGGTAGCGCTGCAGTTCCTTGATTCCGAGGACCGCGAGAACGTCGTGCGGATCGATCGGACCGTCGATGAGCGGGTCGCCGGCGCGAACGCGCTCCCCTTCCTGCACGTTGACGTGCACGGAACGCGGGACGCTGTACTCGTGGCGAGTGCCTTCGTCGGTCTCGACGATGATGCGGCGCATACCCTTGACGATCGCGCCGTGATGCACGGTGCCGTCGACTTCGGTGATGACCGCCTTGTCGCGGGGGTGACGCGCTTCGAACAGTTCGACGACGCGCGGCAGACCGCCGGTGATGTCCTTCGTCTTCGTGGTCGCGCGAGGAATCTTCGCGAGCACGTCGCCCGGGTGGACGTCCTGACCGTTGTGAACCATGACGTGCGCGCCGGTCGGGAGCAGGTACTTACGCTCCTCACCGCGCCCCGCCTTGATGATGAGAGTCGGCGTGCGCTTCTCAGCCGCTGCCGATTCCACGATGACCATCTGCGTGAGGCCCGTGACCTTGTCGGTCTCTTCGCGGACGTTCTCGCCTTCGACGATGTCCTTGAATGCGACCTTGCCGCCGAGCTCCGTGAGCACGGCGCTGGTGAACGGATCCCACTCGACGAGCGGCTGGCCGGCCTCGACATGCTGGCCATCCGTGACCTTGAGGGTCGAACCGTAGACGAGCGCGTAGCGCTCCTTCTCACGGGCACCGGCTGCCTCATCGGCGGGACCGGCCTTCTTTGACTTCTTGGTCGGGATGTCCTCCATGATGAGGAGCTTGCCGTTACGGTTGATGACGACTTCTTCGCCGTTCTTGTTCGTGACCGTCGTGACGTTCACGAGCGAGACGCGACCCGGCGACGTGGCTTCGTGCTTCGACTGCTCGGAAACGCGCGACGCGGTACCACCGACGTGGAACGTACGCATCGTGAGCTGCGTGCCCGGCTCGCCGATCGACTCTGCCGCGATGACGCCGACGGCCTCGCCGATCTCGACGAGCTTGCCGCTCGCGAGGTTGCGGCCGTAGCAACGGCGGCACACACCACGACGCGTTTCGCACGTCAGCACCGAACGGATCTTGACCTGCTCGATGCCGGCTTCCTGAATGGCATTGGCCAGCTCGTCGGAGAGCTCTTCGTTCTGCGCCACGAGCTGATCGCCCGTGATCGGATCGTAGACGTCTTCCTGCGCAACACGGCCGACGATGCGGTCGCGGAGCGGCTCGAGGATGTCGCCGCCTTCCATGATCGGAGTGACGACGATGCCGTCGAACGTCTGGCAGTCCTGCTCGGTGATGATGACGTCCTGCGCGACGTCGACGAGACGGCGGGTGAGGTATCCCGAGTCCGCGGTCTTGAGTGCCGTGTCGGCGAGACCCTTACGCGCACCGTGCGTCGAGATGAAGTACTGCAGCACGGAGAGGCCTTCGCGGAAGTTCGCGGTGATCGGCGTCTCGATGACTTCGCCCGAGGGCTTGGACATGAGACCGCGCATACCGGCGAGCTGGCGGACCTGTTCTTTCGAACCACGGGCGCCCGAGTCGGCCATCATGAAGATGGGGTTGAACTCGCCCTTCTCGGCTTCGACACGCTTCATCTCGGAGAACATTTCGTCCGAAACGTTTTCCGTGGCGCGGTGCCAGATGTCGATGATCTTGTTGTGGCGCTCGCCGTGGGTGATGGCACCGTCGAGGCGCTGGCGCTCGACCTCGAGGACGGCCTTACGGGCGTTCTCGACGATCTCGACCTTGCGCGACGGGATGACCATGTCGTCGACGCCGATGGAAACGCCGGCCTTGGTCGCGTAGAGGAAACCAAGGTCCTTGAGGCCATCGAGCATCTCGACGGTCTTGGCGTTGCCGTAGTTGATGAAGCAGTAGTTGACGAGCTCCTGCAGACCCTTCTTTTTGAGAAGTCCGTTGATGAACGGGATCTCCTTCGGAAGGTGCATGTTGAAGATGACGCGGCCGACGGTCGACTCGACGAGCTGCTTCTCGATCTCGAGGATCTCGGCGTGCACGACGTCCTGATCGTTGAACTGCTTCGTGAGATCCATGAAACGTCCGCTGACGCGAACGCGGATCGGCGTGAGCAGCTCAACCTCGGCCGACTGCAGCGCGATGATCACTTCGTCGAACGAACCGAAGACCTTGCCCGCGCCCTTCGCATTCGGCTTCGCCTTGGTCAGGTAGTAGCAACCAAGCACGAGGTCCTGCGACGGAACCGCGAGCGGCTTGCCGTGCGCCGGCGAGAGGATGTTGTTCGACGCAAGCATGAGGACCTGCGACTCGACCTGCGCCTTCG
This sequence comes from Thermoanaerobaculia bacterium, assembly GCA_036383875.1. GTDB lineage: Bacteria > Acidobacteriota > Thermoanaerobaculia > Gp7-AA8 > Gp7-AA8 > QHVT01. The sequence continues at coordinate 12,823 of DASVNL010000355.1, read as the reverse complement.
GCGAGAGCGGAACGTGGACGGCCATCTGGTCACCGTCGAAGTCGGCGTTGAACGCCGTGCAGACGAGCGGGTGAATCTTGATGGCCTTGCCCTCGACGAGCACCGGCTCGAAGGCCTGGATGCCGAGGCGGTGAAGCGTCGGCGCGCGGTTCAGAAGAACCGGATGCTCTTTGATGACGCTCTCGAGCGCATCCCACACTTCGTTGGTCTGCAGCTCGACGAGCTCCTTCGCGGCCTTGATCGTACCGACGAGGCCCTGCTGCTCGAGCTTGTGGTAGATGAACGGCTTGAAGAGCTCGAGAGCCATCTTCTTCGGCAGGCCGCACTGGTGCAGACGCAGCTCCGGACCGACGACGATGACCGAACGGCCCGAGTAGTCGACGCGCTTGCCGAGGAGGTTCTGGCGGAAGCGGCCCTGCTTGCCCTTGAGGGTGTCGGAGAGCGACTTCAGCGGACGATTGTTCGAGCCCTTGAGCACGCGGCCGCGGCGGCCGTTGTCGAAGAGCGCGTCAACCGCTTCCTGCAGCATGCGCTTTTCGTTGCGCACGATGACGTCCGGCGCGCGAAGCTCGAGGAGCTTCTTGAGACGGTTGTTGCGGTTGATGACGCGACGATAGAGATCGTTGAGATCGGACGTCGCGAAGCGGCCGCCGTCGAGAGGAACGAGCGGACGCAGCTCCGGCGGGATGACCGGGATGACGTCGAGGATCATCCACTCCGGACGATGTCCCGACTTGCGGAAGGCGTCGACGACTTTGAGTCGCTTCGCAGCCTTGAGCTTTTTGATCTGCGACGTTTCCGTGCGCATGATGAGGCGCAGCTCGTCGCTGAGCTCTTCCACGTTCACGCGGCGCAGCAGCTCCTTGATCGCCTCGGCGCCCATCTTCGCAACGAAGACGTCGCCGTACTGCGAACGAAGCTCGCGATAGCGCTCTTCAGGGAGCAGTTCCTTCTCGTTGATCACGCCGGACAGGTCGCCCGGATCGATCACGACGTACGACTCGAAGTACAGAATGCGCTCGAGGTCGCGCAGGCTGATGTCGAGCAGGTGGCCGATACGCGACGGCAGGCCCTTGAAGAACCAGACGTGCGAGACCGGCGACGCCAGCTCGATGTGGCCCATGCGCTCACGGCGGACTTTTGATTTCGTGACTTCAACACCGCATTTGTCGCAGATGACACCGCGGTGCTTCATGCGCTTGTACTTGCCGCACAAGCATTCCCAGTCCGTGATCGGTCCGAAGATCTTCGCGCAGAACAGACCATCGCGCTCCGGCTTGAAGGTACGGTAGTTGATCGTCTCCGGCTTGGTTACTTCGCCGTACGACCACGACCGGATCTTCTCCGGGCTTGCGAGGCTGATCTTGATCGCGTTGAAATCGTTGATCGCCTGGGGCTTGGCCGGCTGAAACAGTGCGTTAAAGCTTTCCAATTTGCGCCTCCCCTTTTACGGGTTGTCAGTTGTCGGATGTCAGTTGTCGGTGGTCTTCGGATGCGGGAACTGCAGCTTCACGTCATTGCCGAAGCACTCCCAGCAAGGCGCTTCCCAGTCGGTATCGCCGTTGTAGAAATGCACGGTCATATGAATGGAGCCGAGGCCGTGACAGGCACGGCAGTCGGCGTTGGGCATGCGTGAAAGGCTCGTGACTCTGCGTCCCATTGCACCTACTCCTTCAGCAACTCGACATCCAGACAGAGCGACTGCAGCTCGCGAACGAGAACGTTGAACGACTCCGGCAGACCCGGGTCATCCGGTACCTCGCCCTTGACGATTGCTTCGTAAATCTTCGAACGTCCTTCGACGTCGTCCGACTTGACGGTGAGCAGTTCCTGCAGGGTGTAAGCAGCGCCGTATGCTTCGAGGGCCCACACTTCCATTTCGCCGAAGCGCTGGCCGCCGAACTGCGCCTTACCGCCGAGGGGCTGCTGCGTGATGAGTGAATAGGGTCCGATCGAACGCGCGTGAATCTTGTCGTCGACCAAGTGCGACAGCTTGAGCATGTAGATGTAGCCGACGCAGACCTTCTGCTCGAACTTCTCACCGGTCATGCCGTCGAAGAGATCGGTCTTGCCGTCTTCCGGCAACGCCGCAGCGCGAAGCTGGGCTTTGATCTCGCTCTCGGTCGCGCCGTCGAAGACAGGCGTCGAGAAGTGCAGCCCGAGTGAGCGAGCCGCCCAGCCGAGGTGCGTTTCGAGAATCTGACCGACGTTCATACGCGACGGAACGCCGAGCGGGTTGAGCACGATCTCCATCGGCGTCCCATCCGGCATGTACGGCATGTCTTCCTCGGGCAGGATGCGCGAGATGACACCCTTGTTGCCGTGGCGTCCGGCCATCTTGTCGCCGACGCTGAGCTTGCGCTTCATCGCGACGTAGACCTTGATCATCTTGATGACGCCCGGGGGAAGCTCGTCACCCTTCTGCAGGTCTTCACGGCGCTCTTCGGCCTTCTGCTCCAGCACGCGGATGCGGTTCTCGGCGCGCTCGACGAACATACGCACGGTCTCGCGCGCTTCTTCATCGACAGGCAGCGCGAGCAGCTCGCGGCGCGACAGACGATTGACGACGTCGCGATCGGCAGCCTCGCCCTTGCGGACGAGCACATCGCCGGTCTTGAAGTCGACCACGTCGCGCTGCAGCTTCTTGTCGCCGAGGACGTCCGAGATCTTCTTGTTGCGCGCATCGGTGATGATGCGGATCTCGTCCTGGATGTTGCGGTTCATCCGCTCGATCTCGCCCTCTTCGATCGACTTCGCGCGCATGTCTTTGTCGACACCCTTGCGCGAGAAGATCTTCACGTCGACGACGGTGCCTTCGATGCCCGGAGGCGTCTTGAGCGATGCGTCGCGGACGTCGCCGGCCTTCTCACCGAAGATCGCGCGGAGCAGCTTCTCTTCAGGAGTGAGCTGCGTCTCGCCCTTCGGCGTGACCTTGCCGACGAGGATGTCGCCCTGCTTCACGGTCGCGCCGATGCGGATGATGCCGCTCTCGTCGAGATCGCGCAGTGCGGACTCCGAGACGTTCGGGATGTCGCGCGTGATTTCCTCGGGACCGAGCTTCGTGTCGCGCGCTTCGATCTCGAACTCTTCGATGTGAATCGAGGTGTAGTAATCCTCTTTCACGAGCTTCTCGGACACGAGAATCGCGTCCTCGAAGTTGTTGCCGCGCCACGGCATGAACGCGACGAGCACGTTGCGGCCGAGCGCGAGCTCACCGGCATCGGTGCAGGGACCATCAGCGAGGACCTGGCCCTTGCGGACGCGCTGGCCTTCGCGAACGACCGGCTTCTGCGCGATGCAGGTGTTCTGGTTGGAACGCTTGAACTTGATCAGCTGATAGATGTCCGCACCGAACTCGCGCGTCTCACCCGTCTCCTGATCTTCAGCCTCGACGCGAACGATGATGCGGTTCGAGTCGACGAGATCCACGACGCCGCCGCGCTTGCACTGCACGACCGCGCCGGAATCCTTCGCGACCACGTTCTCCATGCCGGTGCCGACGAGCGGCGACTCGGTGCGGAGAAGAGGAACGGACTGGCGCTGCATGTTGGCGCCCATGAGTGCGCGGTTCGCGTCGTCGTTCTCGAGGAACGGAACGAGCGAGGCCGCGACGGACACGAGCTGCTTCGGCGAGACGTCGATGAAGTCGACCTTCTCGCGCTCGATGGAAACGAAGTCGCCGGACTGGCGCGCGATGACGCGATCGTGCACGAGGTTGCCGTCGTCATCGAGCATCACGTTCGCCTGCGCGATCGTGTACCGCTCCTCATCCCACGCGGAGAGATAGAACGCATACGGCTCAGCCTCGGCGGCCTGCAGCAGGTTCTTCTTCTTCGCGCCGGCGTTGGCGGCGTTGTCCTTGGCGATGCGGCTGTTCTCTTTCTGCAGATCGCGCTTCTCGACGACCTGGCCGAGCTGGAAGCTCGAGTCGCCGGTCTTCACGATGCGGTAGTGATCGTGAACGCGTCCGTCCTGAACCTTCTTGTACGGCGACTCGATGAAGCCGTACTCGTTGATGCGGGCGTAGCACGCGAGCGACGAGATGAGGCCGATGTTCGGACCTTCAGGCGTCTCGATCGGGCAGATACGGCCGTAGTGCGTCGGGTGAACGTCGCGGACTTCGAAGCCCGCGCGCTCGCGCGAAAGACCGCCCGGTCCAAGGGCCGACAGGCGGCGCTTGTGGGTGACTTCCGAGAGCGGGTTCGTCTGGTCCATGAACTGCGAGAGCTGCGACGAACCGAAGAACTCCTTGATCGCCGCGATGACGGGCTTGGAGTTGATCAGGTCGTGCGGCATCGCCGAGTCGATGTCCTGGTGAACCGACATCTTCTCTTTGATCGCGCGCTCCATGCGCACGAGGCCGATGCGGAACTGGTTCTCGAGCAGCTCACCGACCGCGCGGACGCGGCGGTTGCCGAGGTTGTCGATGTCGTCGACACGGCCGACATCCTTGCGGAGTCGGAGCAGGTAGTTGATGACGACGTAGAAGTCTTCCGGCGTCATCGTCTTCTGCGTGACCGGCGAATCGAGATCGAGCTTGATGTTGAACTTGAAGCGGCCCACGCGCGAGAAGTCGTACTTGCGCGCGTCGAAGAACATGCCTTCGAACAGAGCCTTGGCCGACTCGAGGGTCGGAGGATCGCCCGGGCGCATGCGGCGGTAGATCTCGATGATCGCCGCCTCGAAGCTCTTCGACGTGTCCTTGCGGACCGTGTTGAGGAGGATGTCGGAAACGAGGTCCCATTCGGGGAAGAAGACTTCGACTTCCTCGATGCCGTGACCGCGAAGCACTTCGGCCCAGTCGGCCGGAACGTTTTCGCTGGCTTCGAAGAGGACTTCGCCGGTGTTGATGTCGACGACGTCGCCGAGGAACACGGCCTTGTCGAGCGCCGAGTAGTCGACCTTCACGGTCGTCTCGTTGTTCTTCGTGAGCTGGTCCGCCATCTTCTGGTCGAGCTTGATGCCCGCGAAGACGGTGCGCACGGCGCGACGGCCGCGGATCGAGTGGCGCTCTTTCGCCTCTTCCTGATCGAGGACGCGGCGGTCGAACGACAGCTCGGCTCCGCCGTCACCCACGCGGACTTTGATCGGCGTGTAAAACTGGCGGAGGATTTCCTCGTCCGTGGTCAGACCGAGCGCGCGGAGGAAGACCGATCCGAGGAACTTGCGCTTGCGATCAATGCGGACGTAGAGGATGTTCTTCTGGTCGTACTCGAACTCCACCCAGGAGCCGCGGTACGGGATGATTTTCGAGAGGAAGGTGTGCGCGCTTTCCTTGGTGAAGAACACGCCCGGCGAACGATGGAGCTGCGAGACGATGACGCGCTCCGTGCCGTTGATGATGAACGTACCGTTGTCCGTCATCAGCGGGATGTCGCCGAAGAACACTTCCTCTTCCTTGGCGTCGCGCATGTGCTTGACGCCGGTGTCGGGGTCTTTGTCGTAGACGAAGAGGCGGAAGGTGACTTTCAGCGGAACGCTGTAGGTCATGCCGCGCTCCTGGCACTCTTCGACCGAGTACTTCATCTGCAGGTCGACGGGGTTGCCGCAGATGTCGCAGACTTCGACACGGTTCTTGTTGATGACGCCGCAGGACGGGCAGTTGACCGTCTCTTCATGCGGGTGATCGGTGATGATCTTCGAGCCGCAGTTCGCGCAGCTCATGCGCAAGTGCTCGAGGCCCTTGAGCTGTCCGCACTTGCACTCCCAGTTGCCAATGGAGAAGCGGACGAAATCGAGTGAGCAGGTCTCACGGAAGTCGCTGAAAGGGAAAACGCTCGTGAAGACCGACTGCAGGCCGGTGTCCTCCCGCTCCTCTGGGAGGAGGTTCATCTGGAGGAAGCGTTCGTACGATTTTCTCTGGACGTCGATGAGATTCGGCAGCGCCATATAGCTGCGAATCTTCGAGAAGTCGTGACGAACCGGCTCCTGTTTCGGCATGGCTCCGTTCATTCGATGGGACTCCTTGTCGTGTTGCTGGTGTCAGCAACGGTCGCGTCAGGCGAGGCCGGCTTGCAGGCGACGCAAGCCGGAGTCACGCGATTTTGGGCGCTATCGAGAAGGCCGCTCCCCCCCTCTCTGGCCCGAAGAAATGTGGGTACTGCTAAAACAGCAATTCCGGGCGATGCAGAAACATCGCCCGGAAGGTGTTGTTGGTGGGGCAAAAGCGCCCCACCGGAACCATTTACTTGATCGTGACCTTGGCGCCGGCGTCTTCGAACGCCTTCTTGATCTTGGCCGCCTCGTCCTTGGAAACGCCTTCCTTGATCGTCTGGGGCGCGCCCTCGACCAGGTCCTTCGCTTCCTTCAGGCCGAGCGACGTGACTTCGCGAACAGCCTTGATGACGTTGATCTTCTTGTCGCCTGCATCGGTGAGAACAACCGTGAATTCCGTCTGCTCTTCAGCCGGGGCAGCCGCAGCCGCCGGACCGGCAGCCGGAGCCGCCGAAACCGCAGCCGCAGCCGCGGAAACACCGAAACGCTCTTCGAGCGCCTTGACGAGGTTCGAGAGGTCGAGAACCGTCATCGTTTCAATCTGCTTCACGAAATCTTCAGTCGAGATAGCCATTTAAGCCTCCAAATCGATCTTGTTGAATCAATTCATTAGCGGGCCGGAAGCCCGCGCCATTTGTTAAGAAAATTACGCGTTGGCTTCCGCCGCTTCGGCTTCGCCGCCGCCGCCCTTCTGCTTCGCGATCTGATCCAGCACGACGGCCATGTTGCGAATCGTGCCGTTGAGCACGACCGCGAGGCCGCGGATCGGATGCTGCATGAGGTACAGAAGCTTGCTGATGAGCTCTTCGCGGCTGGGCAGGTTGGCGATGTTCTGCACTTCCGTCGCCGCGACCACCTGGCCGGCCAGCAATGCTCCCTTGAACTTCACGTTGGGAACATCCTTGGCGAACTTGGTGAGAACCTTGGCCAGCGCCACCGGATCGGACGTGTTGTACGCGATCGCGGTCATGCCGGAGAAGGTGTCGGTGAGCTTCTGCAGCGGCGAGTCCTTGACGGCGATCAGAGCGAGCGTGTTCTTGATGACCACGTACTCGGATCCCGACTCACGGACCTGCTTGCGCAGCTCGGTCACCTGCGGAACGGTGATGCCCTTGAAGTCGAGCACGAATGCATTCGTGGCCTGACCGATCCCCTCGGTGAACTCCGAGATCGCCTGGCCTTTCTGTTCGCGATTCTTCATAGGGTCTCCTTACTCCGCCTTCGCCTCGCCCACGGCCGAGTCGATGAGAACCGACGGGCTCATGGTCGAAGAGACGTAAATCGAACGGACGTACTTGCCTTTTGCAGCCGAGGGCTTCGCTTTGCGAACGGCGGTGATGATCGCCGACGCGTTTTCGCGAAGCTGGTCCGCAGAGAAGGAGATCTTTCCAACCGGAACGTGGATGATCGACGTCTTGTCGACGCGGAACTCCACCTTACCGGCCTTGATCTCCTGGATGGCTTTCGCCACGTCGAACGTGACCGTGCCGGTCTTCGGGTTCGGCATCAGGCCGCGAGGGCCGAGAACCTTACCGAGCTTACCGACGGAACGCATCATGTCCGGCGTCGCGATGACTGCATCGAAATCGGTCCAGCCGCCCTGGATCCGCTCGACGACTTCATCGCCACCCACGAAGTCCGCGCCTGCATCCTGCGCTTCCTTCTGTTTCTCGCCCTGAGCGATCACGAGCACGCGGACGGTCTGGCCGGTGCCGTGCGGGAGCACGGTCGTTCCTCGGACCATCTGATCGGCGTGCTTGGGATCAACGCCGAGGAGCATCGAAAGCTCAACCGTCTCATTGAACTTGGCGAATGCGATCTGCTTGAGCAGACCAAACGCCTCGTCCAATTGATACGGCCGTTCTTCGACCTTCTCGGCCGCAGCACGATACTTCTTGCCGTGTTTGGCCAAATTGCCTCCTGTAGTGTTAGCGGCTCTCGCGAGCCTCCTACGTGAAAAAGCCCCAGCGACGCGCTGAGGCACTTTGAACGCTGTTTAGTCGACGACGTCCATGCCCATCGAGCGCGCGGTGCCCTCGACGGTGCGGATCGCGGCTTCAACGCTGGCCGCGTTGAGATCCGGCATCTTCAGGCGAGCGATGTCCTCGACCTGCTTGCGCGTGACCTTGCCGATCTTCGTCTTGTTCGGCACGCCGGAACCCTTCTGGATGCCTGCGGCCTTGAGCAGAAGAATCGCCGCGGGGGGCGTCTTCGTGATGAAGGTGAACGTGCGGTCCGAGAAGACCGTGATCACGACCGGGATGATGAGTCCCTGGTCCTTCTGCGTGCGGGCGTTGAACGTCTTGCAGAACTCCATGATGTTCACGCCGTGCTGGCCGAGAGCCGGACCAACCGGAGGAGCCGGAGTCGCGGCGCCGGCCGGAATCTGAAGCTTGATGTAACCAGTAACCTTTTTTGCCATCGTGAATCCTTCGCGCTAATAGCTCGCGTTAATTTGGTGTTCTAAATGAATCGCTATCTCGTTTTCGGGGCGCCGCCCTGCTGTTCTTCGGCGGCGTCGTACCGCGCGACCTGCAGGAAATCGAGCTCCACCGGAGTGGAGCGGCCGAAGATCGTGACCATGACTTTCAGCGTGCTGCGATCGAGATTGACTTCCTCGACCACGCCCGTGAAGTTCGAGAACGGACCGTCGATGATCCGCACGTGCTCTCCGTGTTCGTACACGTGCTTCGGTTTCGGCTTTTCTTTGGTGGTGACGACCTGGCTGAGGATCTGATCGACCTCTTCCTGCGTCAGCGGCGTCGGCTTCTTGCCGGTGCCGACGAAGCCCGTCACCTTGGGGGTGTTCTTGACCAGATGCCACGCATCGTCCGACATCTCCATTTCCAGGAGGATGTAGCCGGGGAAGAACTTGCGCTGCACTTCGCGCTTCTTGCCGGACTTCATCTCGACGAGCGTTTCGGTCGGGATCTTGATCTCGCCGAATTTCTCGCGCATGCCGAGCGCTTCGATGCGCTGGTTGAGCGTCTCTTTCACCCGCTCCTCGAAACCGGAGTAGGTGTGGACGATGTACCACTGCTTCTGGCCGGTTGCTTCCATGGAGTTAGACGCTCGCTCCGAACTTCGTGAAGAGGAAGTCGATCGCCTTGTAGAACACCACGTCGCAGCCCCAGAGGAACACCGAGAACACGAGCGTCGCCACGATGACGACTGCGGTCGTGCCCACGACCTCGTTACGGGTCGGCCAGGTGACCTTTTTCATCTCGGCGGCCGTGTCGCGGAAGAACTCCTGAGTGGAGGCCACCCACGCTTTCGGCTTCGAGACGATTGCGTTGCTCTTGTCGTTAGTCGTCGTTTCCATGTTTACCCCGAAAAAACCCGGCTACGTGCCTTCAGCTCTCGGAACAGCGCAATTCCGCTGTCCTGAGAGCTGAAACCAGGAACCGAAAAATACAGTGCGGCTTGGATTTGGCAGGCCAAGAGGGACTTGAACCCCCAACCTGCGGTTTTGGAGACCGCTGCTCTGCCAATTGAGCTATTGGCCTGCAGAGCCGCAAACTGTTGAGAAAGCGCTGCTTCCTCGGTTAATTCCCCTACTTGGTTTCGCGGTGAACCGTGCGCTTCCGATCGTGCCGGCAGAATTTCTTCAGCTCGAGCTTCTCGGTCGTCGTCTTCTTGTTCTTCGTCGTCGTGTAATTCCGACGCTTGCACTCGGTGCACTGGAGCGTGATGATCTCGCGTGTTGCTGCCATTTTTCTGTCTCCGACAGGATTGAGAATTGAGGATTAGGGATTGCCGCCGCGGCGACCCCGAATCCTCAATCCTGAATCCCAAATTCTTTAGTTTCTGGAGCCCTCGCCGAGATTTGAACTCGGGACCCCGTCCTTACCAAGGACGTGCTCTACCCCTGAGCTACGAGGGCTTACTGGAAGCCTTTTGCAGATTGGAGCGGGAGACGGGATTCGAACCCGCGACCAACAGCTTGGAAGGCTGTGACTCTACCCCTGAGTTACTCCCGCGTTTGTGCCTTCAGCTACGCACAGCCGCCGAAAGCAAAGACTCAAAATGGTGGAGAGTGGAGGATTCGAACCTTCGTAGGGCGATGCCCGGCAGATTTACAGTCTGCTGCTTTTGACCGCTCAGCCAACTCTCCACGAGTTGAGCCTATCTGGAGCTGGCGACGGGACTCGAACCCGCGACCTGCTGATTACAAATCAGCTGCTCTACCAACTGAGCTATGCCAGCACCAATTCCTTCAATTCACTGATTTCAAAGACACATTCAGCCTGCGACGAGATGCTTTTGATGAGAAAGTCTCTGCGGCGGCGGCCGAGGAACTGCGGGTTATAGCAGAGTGCCTAACGGGACGCAAGCGAACCTTATTTCGGCGCCGTGCGTGTCTGCCGGACGACTTCGTAGCACAGCACCGCCGTCGCGGATGCGACGTTGAACGAGTCGACATGCCCGAACATCGGGATGCTCACGTTCCGATCGCAATGCTCGAGCACGTTCCGCCGCACACCCTTCCCCTCGTTCCCCATCACCAGCGCGACCTTCCCGGTGAAGTCGATCGCATCCGCGCGATCGCCATCCGCCGTCGCGGCATACACCCAGTAACCGTGCTCCTTGAGCAACTCGATCGACCGCGCCAAGTTCACGACCTGCGCGACCGCCACCCACTCCGACGCTCCCGCCGACGCCTTCACCGCGGCCGGCGTGAGGCCGACGCTCTCGTGCTCAGGGATCACAACGAGATCGACGCCGAACCCATCCGCGACGCGCAGAATCGCGCCGAAGTTCTGCGGATCGGTGATGCCGTCGAGGATCAGGATGAACCAGGTTGCCTCATTCGTAGCGATCTCATGAAAGTCGGCGTAAGCACCCGCGTCGACATCCGCGATCACGCCGTTGTGCACGCCCCGATTCGTCAATCGGTCGAGCTCGTTCGACGTCATCGTTCGGACTGCGACACCCGCCTTCTTCGCTTCGGCAAGCAACTTCTGCATGCGCCCGCTCTGATCGCGCGTTATGCCGATCAGCCGCACACGCTTCGGATGCGCACGCAGCGCCTCGATCACTGGATTCACGCCGTAAACGATCATGCTCGCGCCAGCCGTCGTGCAATCGACGGTCCCTCGTAGATGAAGCTCGTGTAGATCTGCACCAGGTCCGCTCCCGCCGCGACCTTCGCACGAACGTCGCTCGCGGTAAAGATCCCGCCGACGCCAATCAGCGGATACTTCGGCCCGACGCGCTTCCGCACTTGCGCCAATACCGACGTCGACTTCGCCATCACCGGCGCGCCTGACAATCCGCCGGCCTCGTTCATTCCGGGCAGCCGATCGAGTGTCGTGTTCGTGCAGATCATCCCGTCCGCGAGTTTCACGCAGACATCCGAAATCTCCTCGATCTGCGTTGCATCGAGGTCCGGCGCAATCTTGATGAGCACCGGGCCACTGCGCACATCGCGCACTGCGTTCAACAACTCTTCGAGATGTTCGGGACGTTGCAGATCGCGCAGACCGGGTGTGTTCGGCGACGAGAGATTGAGCACCGCAGCATCCGCGTGCGGCGCGACGCGCCGATAACATTCGACGTACGACTCCGTCGCGCGCTCGAGCGGCACGTCGCGATTTTTCCCGACATTCACGAACGTCGGCACGCGACGATCCCACGCACGCAAACGCGACGCGACGACGTCCGCGCCGTCGTTGTTGAAGCCCATGCGATTGATGAGCGCCTTGTCGTTCGGATAGCGAAACAAGCGCGGACGCGGATTGCCCGACTGCGGATGCAACGTCACGGTGCCGACTTCGATGAATCCGAAGCCCAGCGCCCCGAGGAACGGCATCATCGTGGCGTTCTTGTCGAAGCCGCCGGCGATGCCGACGGGCGACGGAAATCGCAATCCGAACAACGTCCGCGCCGCAGTCGCGGGCGGTTTGCAAATGCGCTCGATCGCGCGCAGCACGATCGGAATGCCCTGCAACTGCTGCATCTGCTCCGCCGCAAACTCATGCGCCGACTCCGCGTCGAGATGAAAGAGCGCGCGGCGCAACAGCGGATAGATCATGACGTCGCGAGAATGCGTTCCACACGCGCCAGCGGCGAGAGCACGGTCGCATCAACTTCGCTCGCGTGCTGCAGCAGCGGAATCACGCGCACGAGCTCCGGGCCATGCTCGGTGCCAGTCATCGCCAGTCGCAGCGGCATGAAGAGCGCCTTGCCTTTCGCGCCGGTCGAGTTCTTGAGCCGCTCGACCATCGCCTTGTAGCCCGCCTCATCGCGCGGCGCGCCATGTTCGCGCAATTCCTCCGCGAGTTTCACAGCGAACGCACGATCGATCTCAGGCTTCTCGGCTTCGCGCACGAATCGCAGCGACTCGCTGAATTGCGTGAGTCGCGTAATGCTGGTCTTCACGACCTCGATGCCTTCTTCGAGCCACGGGACATCGAAGAACGGCCGCACGATCGGCACGAGGTCGCTCGCACTCATCGCATGAATGTACTGGCCGTTGAGCCACTCGAACTTCTGCTGATCGAACACCGCCGGCGCAGCGTTGACACGATCAAGCGAGAAGTTCTTGATCGCGTACTCGCGCGAAAAAACATCCAGTCCATCGGGCGACGACCATCCAAGGAGCGTGAGGTAGTTCAGCATCGCGTCAGGCAGATAGCCTTCTTCCGCATACGCGCTCACCGACGTCGCGCCGTGTCGCTTCGACAACTTGGTTCGGTCCTGGCCGAGGATCAAGGAGACGTGCGCGAACTTCGGGACGTCCCAGCCCATCGCGCGATAGATCAGCACCTGGCGATGGGTATTCGTCAAATGCTCTTCCGCGCGGATGACATGCGTGATCTCCATGTCG
>DASVNL010000354.1:0-7169 GCA_036383875.1 Thermoanaerobaculia bacterium | reverse complement strand
CGGCGGGAGGTGCAGCGCGACTTCGCCGTCCGCGTTGGTGCGGGCGGCTTCAGCGCCGAAAGGATCCGCGAGCAGGAACGCCGGGTCGCCCGCGCCGATCGTCTCTTCCGTGTCGGCGAACGCCACGCGCGCATCCGCGAGAGGCTTCTTCTCCGGGTCGACGACGCGCACGGTGAAGAGCTGAAACTTCGGCAGCGTGACGTCGGCGGTGACTCGTGCATCGCGGATGAAGAACGGTTTCGAGCGGACGTTCGAGTGACGCGGGACGCGCACGAGGACGGCCACCTGATCGGTCGGTGCGAAAGGCGGGGGAACGATCGTGTACCGGCCGTCCGCCGTCGTGCGCGTCGTCGGACCGCCGTACGACTCGAAGCGCGAGCGGCCATGCAGAACGATTTGTACCTCCGCGCCGCGAACCGGCTTGCCATCCGCGTCGGCGATGCGGCCGATCACCAGCGGCGTTTTGACGAATGCGAGATCGACGGTCGCCGCACGATCGCGCGTCAGATCAGCCACCGGCGGCTCGCGCTCGGCAGCATTGTTGGCTAAGCGCAACGTGGCGGGGTAGTCGTTGCTGACCATGACGTAGTAGCGCCGTCGCGGAAGTCCGTTGAGTTGGAAGCGGCCTTTCGCGTCGGTGATGGCGCGCATCAGCGGCGTGCTCTCGCTCCCGCTGATCGCCTGCACGTACACCGGCGCACCCGCGAGTGGTTTCGTCCCGACGCGCACGGCTCCGCTGATCGTGCCGCCATCGCGCTGCGGCGTGATGCTGGCGGCTGGCGTGGCTTCGGCGGCCTGGCTCTCGAACGGGGAAGCGGTTGCGCTCAGCGTGATCGCGAGCGGCGGATCGTCCGGCAGCACGAGCACAGTCCGCGGCTGCAGCGATTCGGCTTCGACGCGCAGAGCGACGAGCGAGTCGGGGAGGTTCGTCAGCGCGAAACATCCGTCCGTCGCGGTGATCGTCGCGAAGGATTGCTGCTCGAGGATGCTCGCCGTGAGTTTCGCGTTCGGGACCAGCGATCCGTCGGGCTTATAGACGCAACCTTCCAAAGCCGACGCCGAGGTTGGAAAGGAGGCGACGAAAGTGAAGAGAAGAGCGATCCACGAGCGCATGCCGCCCGGATTATCGGGCGTACCATGAAATTCATGCCATCAAGAAAGCCGCTTGCGTCTGCACTGGAGGAAGTGCCGGGCTATCGGCAGCCCGATGCGGCCGGCCCGGACGACATCAAGCTCGAGGGCGTGTTCGGCGACGACGATCGCACGGCGGTCCCGAATGCGGGCGATCCGCCGTGGCGATTGAATTGCGCGCTGCGCATCAAAGCGCGCGATGGCCAGCGCTTCGTCGGCACCGGCTGGTTCATCGGACCGCGCACGATCATCACCGCGGGTCACTGCGTGTTCATGCACGAACACGGCGGCTTCGCGGAGTCGGTGGAAGTGATCCCCGGACTCGATGGCGCGAAGCGTCCGTACGGCAGCGTCGTGTCGAAGGACGTGAAGTCGGTGGGAGGCTGGACGAACAAGAAGGACGCCGACTTCGACTATGGCGCGATCATTCTTCCCGACGACCGTTTCGCGCCGCTCGGCGCATTCGCATTCGCAGCGCTGCCTCCGTCGTCGCTAGCGGGCGCGCAGATCAACATCAGTGGATATCCCGCCGATCGCGACTCGGCGTCGAAACAGTACTTTTGTGGACGAAAGCTGCTGCTCGTACAGAAGCGGCGTCTTTTTTATCGCGTCGACACGTTCGGCGGACAGAGTGGATCGGCCGCGTGGATCACGATTCCGGCGGGCGAGGCGGCGAAGATCGGAGTGCCCGTGGCGGCGGGCGCGCAGTCCGTGCGACTGGCGGTGGGGATTCACACTGCTGGTGCGGCGGTGACGAACTTCGCGACGCGAATCACGTCGGATGTCGCCGAGAATTTCCGCAATTGGCTATGAAATGGGCGGAAACAAGGCGCTACTGATAAAAAGACAAGTCTACGTTCCATATCAACTGTGTTACCGTTTTCCGCATCCAAAAACGGGATTCCCCAAAATGCATGATGATGTTTCGGGCCAGCCCGACTTCGATGCGCTTTATCGGCAATATCGCCAGCTCCTGCTGAGCATTGCGACCGGTAAGTTCCGGGTGCCGGTCGAGGATGCGGAAGCCCTGGTGCACGATGTCTTCGTCAGCCTCATGCTTCGCTGGCAGACCGTGCGCAACGTGCGGATGTGGCTCGTCGGCGCGATCTGCAACTCCGCCCGTTACAAACTGCGTCAGAGCGCACGCGCCGTCCCTCTTCCGGACGACATGGCTGAGAACGGGGATGAGCCGCCGTACATCGACGTCCTTTCGGCGCGCGCGATGTTGCGCCGCGTGAAGCCACGCGATCGTCGCGTGATCTCGCTGCGTTTCGAACATGGGATGACTGCTCGCGAAATCGGACGCACGCTCGGCTGCACGCCGCGCGCGGCGGACCGGCGCCTGCGTCGTGCACTCGAAAGGGCCGCGGCCCATTTCGACGTGCGCGATACACTGCGCCCGCATGATCATCCATAGAGATGAAGCCCGCCGCGTAGCGGAGCTCGCCCACCTCGAATTCGACGACCCGGGACTGGACCGCATGGCGTCGGAGATGACGAAAATCCTCTCGTACATCGACCAGTTGAACGAAGTCGACGTCGAGGGTTTCGAAGAACACGATGCGACCGTGACGCCGATGCGCGACGACGTTCCGCATCAGTCGCTCGATCGCGAGAGCGTCGCCCGCAACGCCCCCGCGTGGCGCGACGGATTCTTCGTAGTGCCGAAGGTAATCGGCGGTGAGTGAGCTTCACGATCGGCCGTGGCACGAGGCGCGCGAGAAGGCATCGCCGCGCGAGTACGTCGACGCATGTCTGCACGCGATCGATGCGCAGGACGAAGACGTCCACGCGTTTCTGCATGTGAATCGCGACGCCGGCGAAGGCGTGTTGCCCATCGCGGTGAAGGACAACATCGTCACGACCGACGCACCGACGACGTGCGCGTCGCAGATCCTGCGCGACTTTCATTCGCCGTTCGACGCGACCGCGATTGCCCGACTGCGCGCGCGCGGCGCGGTGGTGATCGGCAAGACGAATCTCGATGAGTTCGCGATGGGCTCGTCGACGGAACACTCCGCATTCGGACCGACACGCAATCCGTGGGATCTCACGCGCGTGCCGGGTGGTTCGTCCGGCGGATCCGCGGCCGCAGTCGCAGCGGGGATGGTGCCGGTCGCACTCGGCTCGGAAACGGGTGGCTCTGTGCGACAGCCGGCGGCGTTCTGCAACGTTGTCGGATTGAAGCCGACGTACGGTCGCATCCCCCGCTGGGGCCTGGTCGCATTCGCGTCGGGTCTCGATCAGATCGGAATCGTCTCGCGCGACGTTCGCGACTCCGCCGAAGTCCTCGGCATCATCGCCGGTCACGATCCGCACGACTCGACCTCGAGCCGCGAGCAGGTCGACGATTACACGGCCGATCTCGCATCGGGCGTGAAGGGACTGCGCTTCGGGATCGTGCGCGAGGCGCTGGCGTTGCTCGAAGGTGAAGTGCGCGAGAACTTCGACGCCGCAGTCGCGGTGCTGCGCGACGGCGGTGCAATCGTCGAAGAGGCGAGTGTGCCGACGATCGGCTCGGCGATCGCGATCTACTACATCGTTGCGAACGCCGAGGCGAGTGCGAACTTGTCGCGATTCGACGGAATCCGCTACGGACATCGCAGCGAACGTGCGCGCACGCTCGAAGACGTTTATTTCGACTCGCGCGGCGAAGGCTTCGGCCCGGAAGTGAAGCGGCGGATCATGCTCGGGACGTTTGCGTTGTCCGCGGGGTACTACGACGCGTACTACGGCCGCGCCCAGCGCGTGCGCGCGAAACTCCGCGAAGAGTTCCGCGCGGCATTCAACACGTGCGACTTCCTGATCACGCCGACGACGCCCGAGCCCGCGTTCAAGCTCGGCGCGAAGACGGACGATCCGCTGTCGATGTACCTCTCCGACATCTTCACCGCACCCGCGAACCTCGTGGGCGTCCCGGCGATCGCGGTCCCTTCAGGATTCGATCGCGCGGGCTTGCCGCTGTCATTACAGGTGATGGCTCCGCATTTTGCCGAGCGTTCGCTTTTCCGCGCTGCGGCTTTTTTCGAGAGCGCGACGGGGTACGGGAAGAAGCGCCCGCGAAGGTCATGAGTTCGGACTGATCCCGAAGCTGAAGATCGCATCGCCCGTGTCGTTCCGCACTTCGGACGAATATCCGTAAATCAGCGACTCGCTCGTGACGTTCACGGTCACGCCGGCGCGCGGCGTGACGCCGAGCGTCGCGAAGATGTCGTTGATCTGCACGTAGCCGTGCGCGGCGATCGTTTCAGTTCGCGACAGGATCGGTTGGTTCGCGGAGTCGGTGAGCGTGATCTGCACCTGCACCGCGGTCTCGTTCGGATTCGACGCGCCGACGTTCAGTCGCGTGCCGTTGATGCCGGAGAGGCCGAAGAGATATGCCTGCCGGCTCAGATTGCCGAGCGCGATGCCCGGAAGTCCTTGACCGAACTGACCAGCCGGATTGCCGGTGTTGTAGATCGTCGCCCGCGCCTCGATCGTGAATCCGGGTGCGACGGAGACTTCGATCGTGCCGGCGGCGTTCGTGAGTCCGAACGTGTTCAGCACGACGTCCGGATACGAAGCGGTGGTCTGACGCGTGAGCGTGACCGTAGTCTGGCTGACCGCTCCACCGGTCTGATAGAACTTGATTGTCGCGGTCTGGGTGATCGAGAAGGGATTGGCGACGAAGAGGTCCGTGCGCCACTGTGTGCCGCCGGCGCCGGGGAATCGTCCGGCAACGGGGATGATCACTGGCGACCCGCCGGTGTGCAGCGCGTAAAGCGGAGCTGCAGCGAGAAGAGAGCCCGCGAGGGCGAGTGCCGATATCAATGTGCGCATGACCACCACGGTACGCTGATCGTCTCGAGCGCGTGTACAATTCTCATCGTGCGTAAAGGGTGGGTGTGGTTGCTGGTGTTTTTCCCGGCGGCGAGTCTTTTCGCCGCGACGCAACCTGCGCCCATTGCCTCCGCACAAATCACCCCTGAGCTGCGCGCCACTCTCACGCGCGATTACCAGATCGAAGTGCGCGTGAAGCCGCACGCCGGCGATGCGTGGACGCGATTGTCCAAGCGCGTCACCGGCGACGCCGCGAACTGGGAACAACTCGCCGCATCGAATGAAGCCGACGAGACGCTGCGCTCCGATCACGAAGTGCGCGTGCCGTTCGCGCTGTTGCGCACGAATCTGCAGCGCGACATCGTGCAGACACTCTTTCCGAAAGACAGCGTGACGAAGGCCGGCTGGAAGCATGTCGTCGTCGGCGCGCGCGGGATCGAAGGGGAATCGCTCTGGAACATCGCGGAGTGGTTCACCGGGTCCGGCGCGAATTACACCCTGATCCGCAAAGCGAATCCGAGTCAGGGACTCTCGACCCGCAAAGGTGACGTGATCCTCGTTCCCAAACGGCTGCTCACCGCCGCATTCGGCGGGAGCTCGGAGGAAGAGAATGCACCGAAGACGGCAGCAGAGGTTCGGAAACCCGCGGACGATGCGACTCAGCGTGCAGCAACGGATGAAAATGTTCCGGAGGCAGTTGCGACGGTCTCCGTCGGACAACCGTCGCTGAATTACGACCGCGGCGGAGCCGAGCCCTTTGCCATCTATCGATTGCAGAAAGGCGAAGCTCTCTACTCCTCGGTGGCCATCCGATTCACCGGCCGGGTCTTCGCGAAAGACGTCTACGACGTGCTGGATCGCATCGTCGCGTTCAACGAGATCGAAGACGTCTCGAAGATCCCGGTCGGCTATCCGGTGAAGATCCCGATGGAGTTGCTGCTGCCGGAGTTCCTGCCGCAGGACGATCCGACGCGCGTCGCGCGTGAAGAGACGAAGCGCGAGTCGGCGAAGGTCGCGAAACGCACGCGTGCGAAAGGTCTCGCGGGCGTCCACGTGATCGTCGACGCCGGACACGGCGGCATCGATCCCGGCACGGAGCACGACGACGTGTGGGAGTCGACGTACGTGTACGACGTCGCCGCGCGCCTGAAGCTGTTGCTCGAGAACAAGAGCAGCGCGAAGGTGTCGATGACGACGAAGTCGAAGGCGAACGGCTTCACGGTCGCGGACAAGAACGTGCTGCCGGGCGTGCGCGATCACTTCGTGCAGACCACGCCGAAGTTCGAGCTTGGCGATCCGGTGGTCGGCGTGAATCTGCGCTGGTACCTCGCGAACTCGATCTTCCGCCGCGCGATGAAAGAGGGAATTCCGAAAGAGAAGGTGGTCTTCCTCTCGATTCACGCGGACTCGCTGCATCCGTCGCTGCGCGGCGCGATGGCGTACATCCCGGGCGCGAGTTTCGTGACTGGCTCGTATCGCAAGCAGGGCGACATCTATCTCACGCGCGCCGAAGTGCGCGAGCAGCCGAGCGTCACGCATTCGCGTCGCGATGCGCTCTTGGCCGAGGGCTTGTCGCGCGATCTCGCGGAGTCGGTGATCGACGCGTTCAGCGACAAAGGCTTGAAGGTGCATCCGTTCTCGCCCGTGCGCGACAACGTCATTCGTCAGAGCGGCAAGGAGTGGGTCCCCGCCGTCATCCGCCACAACCAGGTCCCCACGCGCCTGCTCCTCGAAGTCTGCAACCTCGGCAATCGCAAAGACCGCGAGCTGCTCCAGACCAAGAAGTACCGCCAGCAACTCGCCGAGGCGATCTACGCGGGCATCGTGTCGTTCTACACGGAGCGCGATCAGGAACGCGAACCGTCGATGGTCGCCGCAGGGGCCAAGTAGCGTTGTGTCATCCCGCGCTTTTAGCGCGGGACCCCCTGCCGGCAGCACGCGCATCGCCAACCTGCGGGGGATCCCGTGCTTGCGCACGGGATGACACCTATTCAAAGTAGCCGACGACGTCGATCAACAAGTGCGCGCTTCCGCCGCCGATCGATGTGTACACCACGAGCGCTCCATCGGGTCCCAACGTCATGACGCTGTTGTTCGCGCGTGTGCGACCCGCGCGGAAATTCACCGTGCTCGTGCCTGGTCGCGCGTAGTTCGTCGGATACAACTCGACGAAACCGTTCGCAGTCGGCGCGACGATCGTGACGTTGATCGCGACCGCG
>DASVNL010000353.1:0-2431 GCA_036383875.1 Thermoanaerobaculia bacterium | reverse complement strand
CATTTCTACGCGCGGCGCCTGCCCGATGAAGAAGCGGCTCGACTTCTGGCCGCGGTGCATCACAATCTCGCGCACGGCGAGAGCTACGCCGATTTTTCGTTCGCATGAAGAAACTGATTCCGCTCTTTCTCCTGCTGTCGGCGTGCGCGACGACACCACCGCAATCGACCTGGTCCACGCTCGACGCGCGGACATCGGAGCCGCCCTTTCAACGCGCGATGTGGTCGATTCTCGTCGAAGACGACGCAGGTCGCGTGCTCTTCGAGCGCAACGCGGACGCGCTGATGATCCCCGCCTCGAACCGCAAGCTCTTCGCCTCCGCCGCCATCGTCAACTGCCTCGGCATCACCACGCAGTTGCACACCGAAGTCTGGCGCGACGGCGAGGACCTCGTTCTCCGCGGCGATGGCGATCCGTCGCTCGGTTCGTGGCGCTACGAGCGTCAGGACGACTTCGACCAACTCGCGCAGCAGTTGCGCGCACGCGGCATCACGCACGTGCGCAATCTGATCGCCGACGTTTCGATGTTCGATCGTGTGACCATCCCGGGCGGCTGGAAGTACGG
Source organism: Thermoanaerobaculia bacterium (assembly GCA_036383875.1). GTDB lineage: Bacteria > Acidobacteriota > Thermoanaerobaculia > Gp7-AA8 > Gp7-AA8 > QHVT01. The sequence continues at coordinate 1,866 of DASVNL010000353.1, read as the reverse complement.
CAACATCGGCAGCGATTACTCCGCGCCCGTTGACGCGCTTGCATGGGGCGAGAACGAACTGCCGGGCGATCGCGCAGTCGACGACGCCGCGATGTACGCGATCGAACAGTTGCGCGCGGCGCTGATTCTTCGCGGCGTGATCGTCGCGGGCGAGTTGCGCGTCAACACGACGCCGCACACGTGGGAAGAGAAGCTCGCCGATCTGCCGTCGCCGTTCGTCGGACAGTTGCTCGCGACGGTGCTGAAGAACAGCCACAACCTCTACGCCGAGATGCTGCTCAAGCGCATCGGCGGCGGAACGTACGACGGTGCGTTCGCGCTCGAGCGCGCGTTCCTCGTCGCCGAGCCGAAACTCGAAGACGATGCGTTCCGCTTCGTCGACGGCTCGGGCCTAGCGCCCGACGATCTGATGACATCGCGCGCGGCGGTGCGCTTGCTGCGCTGGATGAACGATCCGGTGCGGCGCGCGTTCTGGTGGGCGACGCTCGCGCAGCCGAACAACGACGGCACGCTGCGACGCCGCATCGTCACGCTCGAATCGCGCATGCGCGGCAAGACCGGCACGATCAACGGCGTCAACGCGCTGAGCGGCATCATCGCGATGCCGGACGGCCGCTATCGTTACTTCTCGATCGTGCTCAATCACAGCACCGGCGAAGGTGCGCTGAACATCATCGACGCGATGGTGCTGGAGATCGCGAACGCTCGTTAGCGCGTGAATCGCTCGCCGAAGATCGTCATCGACTGCAGCGTGTGATCGTCCCGCAATCCGAACACGACTTGTTCGTCGACGGAGTCGGGCTCGGAGTACGCGGTGAAGACGTCGTAGTGGAAGTGCTCGAGCGGCAGCGTCATGCGGCTCCACTGCAGGACTAACTTACCGTTGATGATCGAGACGGTCGCGGTGCCGTACGCGGCGTTCTTCCACTCGCCGGTGTACGCGTCGAGCGGCAGCGTCGGCTTCGTGTCCGGCGTGCGCTTGGCCATCCGCTCTTCGCGGTCCTTCGCCGACTTCTCGTCTTCCTTCCGCTCGCTGGCGAGATAGATGGGATTCCAATCTTTCGCCGGCTTGCCGAGAAGCATGTCGGCGATGGCGTTGCGGAGTCCGATCAGCGCGACGCCGCGGCCGACGTTGATCATCAGCACGAAGCCGGCTTTCTGTTTCGGGAGAAGATCGACGTGTGTGCGAAATCCGTTCAGCGAGCCTGAATGCGCGACGAGCAATTCGCCGCGATAGTCCTGAACGTTCCAGCCCATCGCATACGACATCACGTTCGTTTCGGGATTGCGCTCGCGCGAGATCTCGCTCATGCGAATCACCGTCTCGGGCGATTTCGTTTCTGCGAGTCGCGCGGGATCGAGCAGTTGCTTCCCTTCGAACGTCCCGTCGGCGAGTTGAAAGCGAATCCAGTTCGCCATGTCGCGCGCGGACGATTTGATCGCGCCGCCGGCGCCGATGGTCGTCGTGTCGATCGGCTTCTGCGGCGCGACGATGCCGGTGCGCCAGTCATAGCTGTGGCCGGTCGCGCGATTCGCGGACGCGTTCCAGTCCGCGTCGGACGTGACGGTGCGGATCATGCCGAGGGGCTGGAAGAGTCGCGTGCGGACGAAGTCGTCCCACGACATCCCGGAGACTTTCGTCACGACCTCGCCCGCGGCGATGAACATGATGTTCTGGTACTGGTACGTCGTGCGGAACGGCTTCGACGGCGCGATCGCGCCGATGCGCCGCACGACCTCTTCGCGCGAGAACGGCGAGTTGTCCCACAGCTCGTCGTGACGCGAGACGCCGGTGCGATGCGAGACGATGTCGCGCAACGTGACGTTCGCGTCCGCGCAGTCATCGGAGAGGTGGAAGTAGTCGAG
>DASVNL010000352.1:0-23316 GCA_036383875.1 Thermoanaerobaculia bacterium | reverse complement strand
CGCGCTGATGGCCAAACGCGCGATCGGCTCGACTGCGGAGGTCATGATCGACCCGTCGACGTCGAAGCCCTACATCGTCGAGCGCAAGTTCCCGATGACGCTCCTGACCGTCGTGGCCACGCTGATCTTCATCGCATTCCTCGGCGTGTTCATCGTCATCGCGATGTCGTAGCCGGTTTCGCGTCGCGCGATCGCGGTGTCGAACGGTTCATGAAGACGAACATCCACGCCGAGATCAACGTCACTCCGCTCGTCGATGTCTGCCTCGTGCTGCTCATCATCTTCATGGTCACGCTGCCGATGATCGTCAACGGCGTCGAAGTGCAACTGCCCCGGACGAACGCGCCCGACGGCGTCGCCGCACGCGTGCTGCCGCTGACGATCAAGGACGACGGCACGGTCTACGTCGACACGCAGGTCGTCCGCCGCGACGAAGTCGACGCGACGCTGCAACGCATCCATACGAAGGACGCCGGACGTCCCATCGCGGTGCGCGCGGACAAGCGCGTGCAGTACGGCGAAGTCGCGTCAGTGCTCGCATCGTGTCGCAACGCGGGCTGGCAGGACATCTCGCTGGTCGGAGAGCAACAACCGAGGTAGGGATTTTCCGTTTTCGAACACCTCCTCTCTTGAAATCGAGAGGAGGCACGATGGCAACAACCTACAACCTGCAACAGCAGGCGTTCACGATCTCTGTTCTCTCCAACAACGCGGCGGGCGACAAGGGCGATCCGAGCAGCATCGCTTCGCAACTGAAGACCAACGTCTCGACTCTGCTGAACAGCAGCACGTTCACGAATCTCATCGGCAACTGGGGACTCGTGTGGGGTCCGGCGGTATGGCAGAACAGCGGCTCGACCGTCGCGGACAACGTGCTGATGGCCGCGCAGAATGCGGACACGAAGGACATCGTCGTCGCGATCGCGGGAACGAATCCGAACTCTGCCTACGATCGCGGCACCGAGGACCTCGGCGTCGGGACGATGGTCGAGTTCGACGCGGCGACCAGCTCGTACATCTCGCAGGGCGCCGACGACGGAATCACGAATCTCAACTCGCTCACCGATCCGACGACCAACGTCTCGCTCGTCGACTGGCTGAACGGACTCGGTGCGACCGGCGGCAATCTGATCTTCGCCGGCCACAGTCTCGGCGGCGCGCTCGCGCCGACCTTCGCGCTCGACCTCGTCCACAACGCGACGATTACGCCGTCGAACTACTCGAACGTCTACGTCTATCCGACCGCCGGTCCTTCGCCCGGCAATCAGGCCTTCTCCGATCTCTTCGCAAAAACCTTCCCGGCCGTTCCGGGCAGCAGCAAGCAGTGGGACGGCTGGAATCAGAACGTGACGAACAGCTTCGACGCCGTGCCGCACGGCTGGACGGGACTGGCGTCGCTGCCGTCGCTCTATCCGCCGATCAACAACGGCCAGCCGCTGACGTGCATCCAGGCGATGGTCACGTACATGCTCGATCCCGCGCTGAACGGCAACGTCTACGCGAACATCCCGAGTGTCGTGTTCGGCGGCTTCTTCAACGAGACGGTGCACGTGCCGGTGCACGGCGTGACGTGCCAGTGGGTCGCGCAGGCGCTGTATCAGCACATCCCCGCGTACTTTGCCGAGATCCTTCCCGATCTCGCAGGCAGTCTCCCCGTGCCCACGTTGCCCGGCGACGTCTGCGCCGGTCTCGACGCGTGGTGCGTCAAGCATCGCGGCTGACGCCCAAAAGTGGAGCGGCGGGCTCTCAGCCCGCCGACTCTTTTCGCGTCAAACAGAACGGCGGGCTAAGAGCCCGCCGTTCCACCATCCTAGCTGTCGACCAGCGCTCGCAACTGACGTGAGGTCACGGTGAGCATCGCAAGATCGACGGACGTCGCCGCGCGGAAATCGTGCAGCGTCTGATCGACGCGCTCGACGACGCGACCACGTTTCTGCAGCCACGTTTCGACGGAGTCGCTGCCGTTCACTTCCGCGATCACGCGCGACGCGAGCACGCTCTGATACGCGTACAAGTCGTCGACGAGCGTCTGCAGCGCGGTCTTCTGCCACGGCGTTTCCGCCGCGATGCCGGACGTCGCGGTGCGCAGACGATCGAGGCTGAAGCGCTCGCCCACTCCGAAGTAAACGCGCGCCACGCCCTCCACGCCTTCCGTCGCCTCGGTGCGCGAAATCGCAATGATGTCCATCGCCGACGCCATGACGTCGAGGCTGGCCACACGCTTCGCGAGCGACTCCGGAATCCCGTCGGCCATCAGCTCCGACTGGCGGGCACGCACGCGCGAGAGCAACGACGCCGGCAGGATCTGCTCGAGATTCTTCTGCATCGCCTCGATGCGCGGACGGAACTCGTTCACGTACGCGGCGATGTCGAGCTTCTCGTAGTTGCTGTGCAGCAGCCAGAGGATCGCGCGCTCGAGCAGCCCCGCGACGGCGATCATCATGTCGAGCTGCACGCTCGCCGGAAGCTTGTTGTCGAGCGCTTCGATCTCCGCCCACACCGTGCGCAGGTCGAACGCGTCGCGCATGATGATGAACGCGCGGGCGATGTCCTGATACGGCTTGTTCGTCTCGTCGCACATCTGCCACGCGAACGTCGGACGCACGCGATTGATCATCGCGTTCGTGACGACCGTCGCGATGATCTCGCGGCGCAGACGATGACGCTCGACGGCAGCGCGGAAGCGCCCCTGCACTTCATCCGGGAAGTAGCGCACGAGATCGTCGACAAGCTGTGTGTCGTCGGGCAGGTCGCTCTTCAGGAGGTCTTCGTAAAGAACGAGCTTCGCGTACGCGAGGAGCACTGCGAGCTCGGGACGCGTGAGGCCGAGGCCTTGTGCGTGACGCTCGGCGATTGTCTCGTCGTCGGGCAAACCTTCGATGCTGCGATTGAGCTTGCCGCTCTTCTCGAGTCCGCGCATGAATCGCGCCTGCGCGTCGAGATGCTCTTCGCCCTGCGTGTGCGTGATCGAGATGGCCTGGGTCTGTTCGTAGTTGTCGCGCAGCACGAGTCGCGCGACGTCGTCGGTCATCTCCGCGAGGATGCCGTTCCGCTCTTCGATGCCCGCGAGCTCTTTGCGCTCGATGGCGTCGTACAGCAGGATCTTGATGTTGACCTCGTGGTCCGACGTGTCGACGCCCGCGGAGTTGTCGATGGCGTCCGTGTTGATCTTCCCGCCGCTCAGCGCGTATTCGATGCGTCCACGTTGCGTGAAGCCGAGGTTCGCGCCTTCGCCGACGACGCGAACGCGCAGCTCGTTGCCGTTCACGCGAATCGCGTCGTTCGAGCGATCCTTCGCCTTCGAGTGATCTTCGTACGTCGCCTTGACGTACGTGCCGATACCGCCGAGCCACAACAGATCCGCACGCGCGAGAAGAATCGCGCGCATCAGCTCCGCCGGCGTGACGGCCTTGTTCGGCAGATCGAGCATGGCCTGCACTTCGTCCGAAACGTTGAGGCTCTTCGCGCTGCGCTCGAACACCGCGCCGCCCTTCGAGAGCAGCGCGGGGTTGTACTCGTTCCAGTTCAGGCGGTTGTCGAACATGCGCTGCCGCTCGGCGTGACTCGTCGCCGGATCCGGATTCGGATCGACAAAGATGTGCGAGTGGTTGAACGCCGCGAGAAGTTTCGTGTGATTCGACAGCAGCATCGCGTTGCCGAACACGTCACCCGACATGTCGCCCACGCCGACGCACGTGAAGTCCTCGGACTGCGTATCGGTGCCGAGCTCGCGGAAGTGTCGCTTCACCGCTTCCCATCCGCCGCGCGCGGTGATGCCCATCCCCTTGTGGTCGTAGCCCGCGGAACCGCCTGACGCGAATGCGTCGCCGAGCCAGTGACCGTATTCGGCGGAGATGCCGTTCGCGATGTCGGAGAACGTCGCGGTGCCCTTGTCCGCCGCGACGACGAGATACGTGTCATTGCCGTCGCGACGCACGACGTCTTTCGGCGGCAGCACTTCGTCGCCGCGCAGGTTGTCGGTAATGTCGAGCAGTCCGCGCAACAGCGTCTTGTACGCGTGGATGCCTTCCTGCTGATACGTCGCGCGATCCGGCGACGGGTTCTTCACGACGAAGCCGCCCTTCGAGCCGACCGGCACGATGACGACGTTCTTGACCATCTGCGCTTTCATGAGATCGAGGATCTCGGTGCGGAAGTCTTCGCGACGATCCGACCAGCGCAGTCCACCGCGCGCGACCTTGCCGCCGCGGAGGTGAATGCCTTCCATCCACGGCGCGTACACGAAGATCTCGTACATCGGCTTCGGCAGCGGCAGTTCGGGGACTTTGTGCGAGTCGAGCTTGAACGAGAGGTGAAGCTTGCGATCGCCGTTCGCGTCGCGCTGGTAATAGTTCGTGCGCAGCGTCGCCTCGATGAGGCCGACGTACAAACGAAGGATGCGATCTTCGTCCGGATTCGTGACGCGCTCGAGGCCGTCCGCGATCTGCGAGCGGATGCCGAGTCCCGCGCCCTGGCGACCCATGCCGACCTCGCCGATCGCCGGATCGAAGTAGTTCACGAAGAGCTGCAGGATGGAGCGCGTGATCTGCGGATGCTTCGCCAGCGTCTGCTGGATGTACGCCTCGGACAACGCAACGCCGACTTGTCGCAGGTACTTCGCATACGCGCGCAGCACGACGACTTCGTGCCACTCCAGCTCTGCGCCGAGGACGAGACGATTGAAGCCGTCGTTCTCGGCCTGATGCGTCCAGACGCGGATGAACGCGTCCTGGAACTTCTCCTTCACCTGCGAGAGATCGTCCTGCATCCCTTCGGCATCGAGGCTGAAGTCGCGGATGCGCACGACCGTCGACGCGCCGAGCGGCTGAATCTCGTACGGCACTTCGGCCAATACTTTGAGACCCATGTTTTCGAGCCGCGGCATGATCTCCGACAGCGGCACCGGCGGGCCGGAGTGAATGATCTTGCAGTGGAACTGCCGCTCGTCGGTGCGATGACGGTACAGATCGACGACCAGCTCGCCCGTCGAAAGCACGCGTTCGATGTGATCGATGTCGAACAACGCGGCTTCCGCGGTGAACCGCTCCGCGTACGCCATCGGGAACGCTTTCTTGTAGCGATGATGGAGGTCGATGCCGACTTCCTCGCCGCGTGCGTGCACGAGCGCGTCGAGCAGACGATCACTCCACGTGCGCGCGACCTCGCCGATCATCGCTTCGACGCGACGCACGTCGACGTCGGGGATCTGTCCCGGCGTCGTGCGGACGACGAACAGTCCGCGCGCAAGGGACGATGACGTGATGTGGTCGTAGACCTGCGTGTCGCGGCCGTTCAGCGCTTCTTCGAGTAGCGCCTTCGCGCGATCCTTGAACTCCGGCGTGTAGCGATCGCGCGGCACGAAGACGTAGCACGCAACGAAACGCTCGAACACGTCTTTGCGCGTGAACAGCGCGACGCGCTGGCGTTCCTGCAGCAGCAGGATGCCGCGCGCGATGTCGAAGAGATCGGCGTCGGTGATCTGGAAGAACTCATCGCGCGGGAAGGTCTCGAGGATGTCGACGAGAGCCTTGCCGTTGTGCGAATGCGGATCGAGTCCGGCGCGCTCGATGGTGCGCGTCGCTTTGAGGCGCAGCATCGGGATGTCGCGCACGCTGCGGCTGTAGGCCGCGGTCGTGAACAGGCCGAGGAAGCGATCTTCGGCGACGAGGTTCCCGCTCGCGTCGTAGCGCTTGATGCCGATGCGGTCCATCGGCACACGCTTGTGAATCACGCTCGGGTTGTTCGACTTCGTGATGATGATCAGGTCTTTTTTGCGCGCGTACTCGCTGAACTCCGCAGACAACGGCTTGCCGCCGCGATCGACGGACTCGGGCCGGATGTCGCTGAGGATGCCGAGACCACTGCCGCTTTGCGGGATCAGGAAGTCGTTGCCGTCGCGCGTTTCGAAGGTGTAGCGGCGATGGCCGAGGAAGATGAAGTTGCCGTCGTCGAGCCACTGCAGAAACGCCTTCGCCTCGGCCACTTCCTCGGCCGGCATCGGCAGCTTCGCCGGATCCAGCTCGGCGATGTCTTCGTGCAGACGCGCGCGCGTGTCCTGGTAGTCGCGCACCGCGAGACGCACTTCGCGCAGGATGTGCTCGAGCGACGCGCGGATCGACTCCAACTCCGCCGGCTCCGTCTCCTGGTCGATCTCGATGTGCATGTACGACTCGCGGTTCGCTTTCGCGCCGCCGAGCGTGTCGGTGATCTCGATGCGATTGCCTTGCGCGTCGCGCACCGTGCGGATCACCGGGTGCAGGAGCAGGTGGATCTTGCGATCGCGGCGATGGATCTCCGCGCTCACCGAGTCGACGAGGAACGGCATGTCGTCGTTGGCGATCTCGATCACCGTGTGCTCGAGACCCCAGCCATTCGCCTCGGTGGTCGGATTGAACAGCCGGATCTTCGGCACGCCGGGAGTGCGTTGCGCGCCGAGCTCCCACAGCGACATCACGGCGCCGGCGAGCGTATCGAAAGAGGTGTAGATCACATCGTCGGGCGCGACGTGCGCGAAATAGCGGCGCACGAAATGCTCCACGCTCTCGCCCTGCTCGGGCGGAACGCGGCGGCGAACTTCCGCCGCCAGGCGGTCGATCAGCTCGACCAGCCGTTGTTCTGCAGTCATCGTCATCGTGTCTCCAGTAATGGCGCGTTGCCAGCCGGTGAGACCGGCTGCTGATCGCACGCGCGGGTGCTCGGGCTGCATATCACAGTTGCACGCCCGTTTTCAGTAACAGGACCTTGGTCTACATGAGTGTTACGACGGCCCCCACGCGAGATAGCGGAGGCGCAAACCGAGCTCGCGTCCGTCATCGGCGGGCGTGACCGTGCGATCGATCGAAAGCTCGAGCACGTTCGGCAAATTGCCCGGCGCGGGCGTCACACGAAGGTCGCGCTCGACGAACCCGGCCGTGGTGCGGAGTTCGTCCACGACACGGCCGTTCAACTTCACCGTGATTTTCGGATTCTTGGCCATCACCTCGCCGGGGATTCCGAAGTGCAGACGCAGCATCGTCTTCCCGCGCGCCGCCGGCAGGACCGTGACCGATCGCCGCGACATCCAGCGCCACTGATGAATGTCCATCGACTCCGCCGAGTACCAGCCGGAGACGAACTGCGCGCGGCGCGTGACCGGCGCGAGCTTGATGTCGAAGTAGTGGCGGCGCGCGATGTTCCAGAGATGCCCGTGCTCGCGATGAAACACGAATCCTTCGTCGCCCGTCTCCGTCATCTCCGCGAGCAGCCACGCGTGGCCGTTGCTCGCGAGCGGCAACGCGCGATCATCGAGGACGCGCGTGTAGGGCATGCCCGGCAGCACGAGGTCGACGAACTTCGACATCGTGTGGCCGACGAACAGTTGATCGCGGCGTGGATCGACGTGTTGCGCGACTGCGCGCGCGGCGACGATCGACGGCGCGACTTCGTTGCGCACGGGCGTCAGAGCGGGCAGCGTGAAGAAAATGAACGCGCCGATGAGCAGCGTCGCGATCGCGGCTTCGAGCATCGGCTTGCGTCGCGCGATGCGATGGATCCCGTCCGCGACAAAAATTGCGAACATCGGCTGATAGCCGATCGAGAAGCGGCTGATCGAGAACCGGTCGAGCATCATCCACGCGACGATCGCGAACGGCACGAACGTCAGCGCGTTGATGAGCATCGAACGGTTGCGCTCGCGGATGCTCATCACCACCGAGACAATCGCGAGGATCGACGCAAGGATGCTCAGCGGCGGCGACTGGTATTGCTTAATGAAGAAGCGATCGAAGAGCCGCCACATCGGCGGACGCACATCGCTGCGCCACGAGTCGATACGCGAGATGTAGTCGCCGTGCTCGCGCACGACGCGCAGGTAGTCGTCGAGCGAGCCGGTCGCGGAGATCGCCGCGCCGAAGGCAACGCCGACCACGACCAGTCCGATCATCAGCGCCGCGAAAATTTCGAGCGGCTTGCGCCTGCGCGTCGCGATGAGGCCAGGGATGAGTCCGAGGAGAAAGTTCTGCGGGCGGATGCCGATCGCGAGTGCGAGCAGCAGCGTCCCGAAAAAGTACGCGTTGCGATCGCGCACGCCGCGCAGCAGAAACGTGATCGCGAACAGCACGAGCACGATCGACGGGACGTCACTGAACGCGCCGCCGCCGAAGAACCAGACGTTCGGGAAGAACGCAAACAACGTCGCGGCGATCGCGCACGTCGAAAAGCGGAGTCGCAGTTCACGCGCGAAGAAGAACAGCGCGGGGAACACGAGGATCGCGGCGATGAGATTCACGGCCTGCAGCGAGCGGAAGTCGCTGCCGATCACGAATCGCAGGAGTCGCGCGATGCCGATGTAGACGGGGAAGCCGGGCGGATGCGGATGGTGCTGCGTGACGTCGTAGTCGCGCATGCCGAGCATGAACAGCGCCTCGTCCCAATCCCACAGCGAGCGGGCCATCGCGAGGAAGCGCGTCGCCGCGCAAAGGAGCGCGAGCACGATGACGATCGTGCGCTGGCGTGAGGACAGCGGCTCCGGCGGCAGTTCGAGAGTCATGCGGGATGCTCAGCGCGAGGACATGGCCTCACGCCGAGCTCGCGGGTCACGAACGCGCGTACGCCTGATAGAACTTCCCGTCGCGGTCGGCGAGGCGCTTGAGCGGCTCGTTCGGCTTGAAGCGCGGACCGACCTTCGACGAGAGCTCGTCGAGACGCGAGACGATGTACGGCGTGCCGAGGGCGTCGGCGTAGCGCAGCAATCCCCCGCGGAACGGCGGGAAGCCGGTGCCCATGATCATCGCGAGATCGAGCTCGCCGGCCGACGCAACGATCTTCTCTTCGAGGATGAGCGAGGCCTCGTTGATCATCGCGAGGAGCATCCGCTCGACGACCTGTTTCGCGTCGGCGGGATGCGGCGAAACGCCGAGCACTTTGTACACGGACGAATCCGGCCCCTGACGTTTGCCGTCGGCGTAGAGATACAGCCCCTTGCCGTTCTTCTTGCCGTGACGTCCGTCGGCGTAAAGCTTCTCGACGACCGACGATTTCTGCATCCGCGCCCCGAACGCCTCGGTGAGAATCCCCGCGACTTTCGCGGCCACGTCGATGCCGACTTCGTCGAGCAGTGCCATCGGACCCATCGGCATGCCGAAGTCCGTCATCGCCTTGTCGAGCGACTCGATCGAGTTCCCCTCTTCGAGCAGGAACCCCGACTCGTTCATGTACGGGCCGAGGATGCGATTCACGACGAAGCCCGGTCCGTCATTGCAGTAAACGACGGTCTTGCCGAGCTTGCGCGCGAGCACCGCGACGGTGACCATCGCCTGCTCCGACGTCTTCTCGCCGCGAATCACTTCGACGAGCGGCATGCGATCGACGGGATTGAAGAAATGCATCCCGACGACGTTCTCGGGGTGCTTCGCTTCCGCGGCGATCTGCGTGATCGGAATCGTGGACGTGTTGGTCGCGAAGATCGCGCCCGGCTTCGCCATGTTCTCGAACTCGGCGAGCACCTGACGCTTGATGTTCACGTTCTCGACGACCGCCTCGATCACGACGTCGGCGCGCGGGAAGCCGCTCCAATCCGTCGTGCTCGTGATGCGCGCGAGCTTGCGCTGCATCTCGCCGCGCGTCATGCGCCGGCGATCGACTTTCTTTTTCCAGATGCGCGACGCGGCCTTCATCCCGCCGCCGATCGCGTTCCAGTTGATGTCGCGCATGCGCACGTCGGCGTCGGTCTTGTCCGCGACGATCTGCGCAATCCCGCCGCCCATGATCCCTGCGCCGAGAACGCCGATGTACGACGTGTCGCGCGGCTTCACCGCGTACGGATCTTTCTTCGACTCTTCCATGAGGAAGAAGAGCTGCACGAGATTCTTCGCAACGTCGTTGTTCACCAGCGCGGCCGCTTCTTCGACTTCGCGCTGCATGCCCTTCTCGACGCCGGCGGACATCGCGTAGGTCATGACCTCGATCGCCTTGAGCGGCGCCGGATACTGACCTTTGGTCTGTTTGAGCACGGCCTGTCGCGCCTTGCTGAAGATCACGTTGCGCGCGAGCGGGTTGCCTTCGATGTAGAACTTCGTGCGGCCTTTGCCTTTGCGCTTGCCGCGATCGGCGAACTTCTTCGCGACCTGCAGCACGATCCCCGACTCCACGACTTCGTCAACGAGGCCGACCTGCTTCGCGCGTTTGCCGTCGAGCGTCTTGCCGTTGAGGATGATGTCGAGCGCACCGGGCAGTCCGATGAGGCGCGGCAGTTTGCTCGTGCCGCCCCACGCCGGAAAGATGCCGAGCTTCACTTCGGGCAATCCGATCTGTGCGCGCGGCGAGTCGGACATCACGCGCCAGTCGCAGCTCAGCGCGAGCTCGCACCCGCCGCCGAGACACGCGCCGTCGATCGCGGCGACGGTGGTCTGCTTCAGACGCGCGATCTTCGTGAACACTTCCTGTCCCAGACTCACGTACGCCTTCGCCTGTTCGGCGCCGGTCACGGTGGTGAACTCCATGACGTCGGCACCGGCGATGAAGATGGCCGGCTTGCGCGACGCGAAGATGACCTTCCGCGCATCGCTCGACGCGAGTTGATCGACAACGCCCGCGAGCTCGTGCAGCACCGCAGTCGAGAGTTTGTTCACCTTCTCGCCCGGCAGGTCGAACCACACGATGGCGAGCTCGCCCTGACGTTCGACGATGAACGTGCGGGACGAAACCGGAGCCGGAGTCTGGGCAGCGGATGTCATGCAGTGAGTTCCACGGAGTTTTCGTCGGCGTACATCTGGTCGATGAGGTGCTTGTACTTCTTGTCGATGACCTTGCGCTTCACTTTCAGCGACGGCGTGATCTCGTCTTCGTCGATGGTGAAGTCGCGCGAGATGAGCGCGAAGCGGCGGATCTTCTCCTGCCGGTCGAGGTTCTTGTTGAAGCGGTCGAGCTCTTCCTGGATGAGCTGCTTGACCTTCGGATGATTCACGAGCTCGTCGCGATCTTTCGCGTCGACGCCGAGCGCTGCGGCTTCACGCTCGAGCTTCTCGAAGTTCGGGACGATCAGCGCGGCGAGGTACTTGCGGCGATCGCCGAGAAGCACCGGCGTACCGACGTACGGAGAGCTCTTGAGCAACGCCTCGATCGGCTGCGGCGCGATGTTCTTGCCGTACGCGTTGATGATGATGTCTTTCTTGCGATCGGTGATCTTGAGGAATCCGTCCTTGTCGATCTCGCCGATGTCGCCGGTGTGGAACCAACCTTCGGAGTCGATGGCCTGCGCCGTCGCCTCAGGGTTGTTCCAGTAGCCCTTCATGATGTGCGGTCCGCGCGAAAGGATCTCGCCGTCCGACGCGATCTTCACTTCGACGCCCGGAATCACGGGGCCGACGGTCCCGATGCGACGCGCAGTCGGCGTGTTGACTGCGATGACGGGCGAAGTCTCGGTGAGGCCGTAGCCTTCGAGAATCTCGACGCCCGCACCGATGAAGAACGCTGCGAGATCGGCTGACAGCGGCGCTCCACCGGAGACGACCCACTTCACGCGTCCGCCAAGTCTCGCGATGATCTTGCTGAACACGAGCTTGTCCGCGACGGCGGATTTCATCTTCAGACCGAACGGCATCGGCTTGCCTTCGACGCGATACGGCAGGCGCTCTTCAGCGATCTTCAGCGCCCAGTAGAAAATCTTCTGACGCGCGGGCGGCGCGGTGGCGACGTTGTCGAGCACACGCGCGCGCATCTTCTCGAAAAGTCGCGGCACTGCCGCAAAGTAGTGCGGCCTCACCTCGGCCAAATTGTCCGCGACTTTCATCACGTTCTCGGCGTAAGCGACCGTCATCCCTCGGTAGTAGTAAAGGAAGTCGACCATGCGCTCGAGGATGTGCGAGAGCGGCAGGATCGACAGTGCGAGCTCGCCGGCGCGGAACGGCACGGCGTCGCGCACGGTGGTCACGTTGCTCGTGATGTTCCCGTGCGTGAGCATCGCGCCCTTCGGATTGCCAGTCGTGCCCGACGTGTAGACGAGCGTTGCGAGGTCATCGGGCTGTGCGGACCCGAGCGACTGATCGAACCAGGTGCGGCCGTGATCGGCCTCCCACTTCTTGCCGCGATCCACGACGTCCTGGAACGTGTAGACGCCCGCTGCGAGCGGCTTCGGCGGATCGCACACGACGATCGTGTTGAGACACGGAACGTGCGAGCGAATCTCGAGAATCTTGTCGAGCTGCTCTTTGTCCGAGCAGATCAACGCGACGGTGCCGGCGTCATTGAGGATGTACTCGATCTGCCAGCCGAGGAGTGTCGGATAGACGGGAACGGAGACGGCGCCGGCTGCGAGGATCGCGAAGTCGGCCATCGTCCACTCGGGGCGATTCTCGGAAAGGATGGCGACGCGATCGCCGCGCTTGACGCCCATTTCGTGAAGCGCCGAGGCGAACCAGCGGACGGTGTCGCGAAACTCGGAGAGCGGGACGTCGTGCCACTGATCGTTCCGCTTGAACTTCATGATCGCGGGACGATCGATCGAGCACGTCGTCGTGTAGATGTCATTGAGCGTTCTGGCTTCCTGCATGTGCCCCCCTGCCCATCGTCAAAATGCTGAGAGCGGGGATCATAGCGCATGACTCTCCTCTCCTTTGGATAGGGGTTATCCAGGGAGAGGAGAGTTGCCGGAACGCTTGTTTACGCGACTTTGAGCCAGCGCCAGATCTCCGGAATCGTCGGGCGTTTTCCATACGACAGAATGCCGACGCGGAAGATCTTCGCCGTCGCCCAGAAGAACACGGTGATCGTGGCGATGGAGATGGCGATCGAAAGCAGCACGTGCCACATCGGCGGCTCGGAGACCAGCGTGCGGACGTACATCGTCAGCGGTCCGAACACGGGCGACAGAGAGAAGCCGACGCTCAGTCCCGATTCCGGGTTGGTGAGGATGCCCGCCATCAGGAACCACGGCAGCATCATGACCATCGTCAGCGGAGCGATGAGCTGCTGCGCTTCCTTCTCCGAATTACAAACTGCGCCGCCGATCGCGTAGATGCAGACGTACGACAGATACGCGAGCAGGAAGAAGATCAGGAAGTACACAAACGTCGAAGGGCGGATGAGCTGCATGACGTTCATGCCGGCCATCGACGCCGACGTCGCGGCGATCGCGCCGCCGATGCCGGCCATCACGAACCACGCGGAGATCTGCGTCAGTCCGACGAGCGCGACGCCAAGGATCTTGCCGACGAGGAGCTGTGCGGGCGACATCGAGGAGACCAGCACCTCGACGACGCGATCGGTCTTCTCCTGAATGATGCCGCGCATGATCTCGAGTCCGTACACGAACGACGGGATCAGCAGTAGTGCACAGAGGATGAATCCGACGAAGAAATTCGCGACGCCGCCCTTCTTCTGTTCCCCCGTTTTCGAAAGCTGCACGGATTCGACGCGCAGTTCCTTTAGGAGCTGTTCGATGTCGGCGGGCGCGATGCCTTTTTCGGTGAGGCGATAGCGCTGCACGCCTTTGTTGACGCGACTGGACACGCGCTGCTGCGTGATGAAGTCGGTGGCGGAACGGCTGTAATAGCGGAGCTTCGCTTCTTTGGCCGTAAACGCATCCGCAGGAATCAGAAAGACGCCATCGATGCGCTCCTTCTTATCCTCGGTGTTCATCTTCTCGAGGTACGGCTTCACGGCCTCGTCGAGATTCTTGCCCGCGACGCTGACGTACTCCGGATGAATCTGGCCGGGCATGCCGCCGCCGCTGCGACCGACCTGCACATCCTTCTCATCCGAATCGTCCGTCTTGTCGGTGCCTTCGACTGCGCTGCGCAACTGGCCGGTGCCATCGAGCACCGCGATCTTCTTCGTGCCCATGCCGCGTTCCATCATCAGTCCGGGCAGCACGAAGAGTCCGATCATCAGCACCGGCATGAGGAACGTCATGACGATGAACATCTTTTTGCGTACGGCCTGAAAGTACTCGCGCTTCAAAACCGCGAACATCTTGTTCACTGGGCCACCTCCTGGGACAACGTGTCGTCACCAACCTGGTCGATGAAGATTTCCTCCAGCGACGGCGAGGCGACTTCGAAGCGGCGAATGCGCAGGTGCTGCATCGACGTCTGCAGGATGGCCTGCGTGTCGGCACCCGCACCAAGACTGAGCTCCGCGGAGTTGTTGTGCACGACGGCCTTGCGAATGTTCGGCAGGTCATTGAGGAACGTGCCGTCGCCGTCGAAGTCGATGTGCAGTGTGTTCTTGCCGAACTTCGTGCGCACTTCGTCGAGCGTCCCGTCGAGCACGACCTGGCCGCGATGAATGAGCACGATCTCATCGGCCATCTTCTCGGCTTCGGCCATCTGGTGCGTGGAGAGAAGAATGGTCTTCCCTTCTTTGCGCAGATCCTGAAGGAGCGTCCGCACGAGGACCATGTTCACCGGATCGAGTCCGGACTGCGGCTCGTCGAGGATGATCAGATCGGGATCATGCAGCAGGGTCCCGATGAGCTGAATCTTCTGCTGATTGCCCTTCGACAATTCCTCGACCTTCGCGTCTCGCTTGTCCGAGAGCTCGAAGCGATCGAGCCAGTAATCGACTTTCTTGCGAACGTCGGGCGACTTGTATCCCTTGATCTCTGCAAGAAACAACAGAAGCTCGACGAGCTTCATCTGCTTGTACAACCCACGTTCCTCGGGGAGATACCCGATCCGGTCGCGAAATGGAGCCCTGCTCCCCTCGCCCAACCACTCGATCGTCCCGGAGTCCGGCATGAAAATACCCGTGATCATCCGGATCGTGGTCGTCTTCCCCGCGCCATTGCGCCCGAGAAGCCCCGTAATCGTCCCTTGACGGACGGTGAACGAAACCCCATCCACCGCCCGTACCTCCCCAAACGTCTTCCTGATCTCCCGGACCGCCAAAATCTCCGACATGAACCCGCCCTTCTGAAGTGACGGGTATTGTACGGGGCCAGGGGGAAGCTGGTTTTTCTTCAGGGACCGGTGGGACGAGGAGGCGTCACGCCGTCCTCCATCGTCGAAGGCGCAAACAGGTTGCGGATCTGCTTGATGATCCGAACGATTCGTTCACGCGGAGTGAGCGGCGTTTCGCGATCACGAGGGGCGGCGAACAGAACGGACGGAGCTAGCGCTAAGCAGCAGACGAAAATGACCGCGTTGACGCGTCTGAAAAGACGAAAATTCATGAGCCCTCCTGAGGCACTGAGCGTTTGGAGGGCGCGCCCTAAACGAAGGAGTGACGGGGAAGGGAGAATCCCTACCCTGAAAATGAGGGCAACCGCCGCTTGCGCACCGAAAACGTCAGGCGCGCTCGTTCGGCGGCGGGGAAAATAAAAGTGCCGGCTCTGCGGGCAACCGGCGTACGTAATCGCGGACGCTACGCGCGAGCTGAGGGGTCGCCTGCCCCGATTCTGCCGCCTCGCGCATATACGCGATTGCTCTCAGTGCACGAGCCGTATATCCGAGACCCGCAGCATTGAAGTATTCACTGGCTTCGGCGCAAAGCGTCACGACATCTAACTGTCTCGACTGCAACAGGCGAATTTCGGCAAGGTCGAGCGCTGCGACAGCCGCCGCGCCGAACATGCCCAAGTCGCGGAACTCCGTTCTCACGAAGGCAAGGCGCGAAGCTGCGTCGTCCCATCGGCCATTCGACGCGATGAGGTTGGCCATGTTCCAACGAACGCGCGCGGCCTCTGACCGTGAGCCTAGAAGTTCGAAAATCTCGGCGGACACTTGGAAGAACTTGATTGATTCATCCAGACGGCCGAGATGCATGTTCATGAAGGCAATGTTTGAGAGAACGCGTGCATGTGAATCCGTCGAGTCGTCCGGTGCAAACCGGCATTCGAGCTCGAGAAAGATCGACAAGGCGTCGTCGTAGCGTCCTGCCTGAGAGAGGACCGCGGCCTGTGCGGAACGCGCCGAGACGTAGCGCTCTCCGTCGCCAAACTTCGAGAAGACATCCGCACTGGCGCGCGAATGCACCAAGGCCACATCGCTCGCATCCATGCTGCGTTCGACGAGCGCCGCGACGATCGCGACTCGCGCACGATCGTACTGATCCACGACGGTCTGGCCGAAGTGAGCGTCGGCAATCTGCACTGCTCTGCGTGCATCGGCGTTGCGTCCGGTGTAGAACAACGCATAGGCCTTCTCGCGCCATGCAGCGCCGCGAAGCTTCGCCACTGTGTCGGACGCGTAGCTTTCCGGCTGGAGATGCTCAGCGATATCCGTGGCGAGGCTTGCAACTTCGACGGCATCAAGCGGCATGCTGTCGAGCGCGCGATACATTGCAGCGATCAGCTTCCGGACCATGCCCGCGGTGCGGTACTCCGGGTGTTGCGACAACTTCCCGCGCCACGACTCGCGCGATCCGGCGAGCAGGTCCTCGAGCCAGAGGGCGGCTTGCGTGTCTTCGTCGGTCATGCGGTCGGCGAAGGCGCGGAGGGTGGCGATGGTGCTGGGGACCGGGGCGTCGTGGAGGTGCGTGTCTTCCCAGATGTCGCGTTCGCGGAGGGCGTCGGCGATCATGCGGAACGACTCGAGCTTCTCGCCGCACGTCGCGCAGGAGGGGATGTGGATGTCCGACGCGATGCGATCGCTTTCGATGAGCGCGATGAGCGATTCGTCGTCGTAGTGCCGCTCGATCATCATGCTGATCTCTACCTGTTCACCGCGGTAATGCTCATGTAGATCTCACGCACCCGCTTGAGGCAGTTGTGAATGAGCTTCTCCGCGTAGCGATTCGTCGTTTCGAGCTCGCGGGCCACGTCTGCCGCGGAGCGTCCTTCGAAGTAGTGAAGCCAGAGCGTCTCGCGACAGCGCGGCTGCAGATACTCGATCGCCTGGCGCACCGTCATCTTCATCGCGAACTGATCGGCGAGACCGTGCGAGCCGGGGTCGGAGTGATCGTTGAAATCGTCCGGCAGCGATTCGGTGCGGCCTTGCGCGCGCCAGTAGTGGCGGCTCGCATTGCACATCGCGGCGACGAGCCACGCGCGGACATTGTCGATTTTCGTTCCCGTCTGAAGGAACGAGAGGAAGACTTCCTGGATCAGATTCTCCGCATCGGAGTCAGGGATGCGGAACTTGCGACACGCGACGTAGAGCAGGAGGCTGCGATGCTGGATGTAAAGCGCCTCGACATCGTCAGCGGCGGTCGATCCCGCGGGATTCGCAACAGCGGGCTCGGTGGCGGAGGCGCGGGACGCACCCTTCTTCTCACCTCTCGCTCGGGAGGCGGCCGGCACCACTTCGCTGGCATCTTGTTCGAGCACGCTCGACTTTTCCTCGCGTAGTTGCTCGGCGGACCGTTGCAGATTTGCGGACTTTAGACCCATGTGAAGTTACCACGTTTCTGCCACGTGAGGGCGAATCTCCTGAAAGAAACCTTTCTCTCCCGACCGATCGGTCCGCAAAGGGTAACTCAGATTGAATCGGATTTTACGGATTTATGGAGATGATCGCACATTCTCCGGACGGCCCTTCGATGCTATCCTCCGCCCCCGCAATGAACGCCGACCAGAACCGCTCGGTCGTCGACGCCCACTGGACGTCGTCGATCGTTCCCACGCTCGAACAATACATCCGCATCCCGAACCAGTCGCCGCTCTTCGACCCCGAGTGGAAACGCAACGGCCACATGCATCAGGCCGTCGCCCTCGCCCGCTCCTGGGTCGAGGCTCAGGGCGTCAAAGGACTGACCATCGAAGTCCATGAGCTGGAGGGCCGCACGCCCGTCATCTACATGGAAATCGAAGGAGATGCGTCGTCTACCGTCCTGATGTACGGCCACCTCGACAAACAACCGGCGATGGTCGGCTGGGAAGAGGGACTCGGCCCGTGGACGCCCGTCCTCCGCGACGGCAAACTCTACGGCCGCGGCGGGGCCGACGACGGCTACGCGATCTTCGCGACGATCTCCGCGATCCGCGCCGTGCAGCAGCAGAACGTCGCTCACTCGCGCATCGTCGTGCTGATCGAATGCTGCGAAGAAAGCGGCTCCGTCGATCTTCCCGCCTACATCGATCTCCTCGGCGAACGCATCGGCACCCCCCGACTCGTCATCTGCCTCGACTCCGGCTGCGGCAACTACGAGCAGCTCTGGATGACAACCTCGCTCCGCGGCTCCATCGTCGGCAACCTCCACGTCGAAGTGCTCACCGAAGGCGTGCACTCCGGCGACGCGAGCGGCATCGTCCCGTCGAGCTTCCGCATCATTCGCATGATCCTCGATCGTCTCGAGGACGCGAAGACCGGCGGCATTCTCCCCGAGTGGCTGCATGTCGAAGTCCCCGCCGAACGTCTCGCCGATGCGCAAGCGACGGCGAAAGTCCTGGGCGACGAAGTGTGGAGCAAGTTCCCCTTCCTCGACGGCATGACGCCGGTCTCGAAGGATCCGCTCGAACTGCTCTTGAATCGCACGTGGCGTCCGGCGCTCTCGTACATCGGTCAGGCCGGAATGCCCGACCTCGTGCAGGGCGGCAACGTCCTGCGTCCGAAGACGTCGATCAAACTCTCGCTGCGCGTTCCACCGTCACTCGACGCCACGGACCTCGACCGCAAGCTCAAGAACCTGCTCGAAAGCGATCCGCCGTACGGCGCGAAGATCACGTTCGAACCCGAAAAAGGCGGCGCCGGCTGGGTCGCTCCGCCGATCGCGCCGTGGCTCGCAGAGTCCGTCGACAGCGCGTCGAAGACCTACTTCGGCAAGAGCGCGATGACGTTCGGCGAAGGGGGCTCGATTCCGTTCATGGGCATGCTCGGCGCGCGCTTTCCCACCGCGCAGTTCCTCATCACCGGCGTGCTTGGTCCGCACAGCAATGCGCACGGACCGAACGAGTTCCTGCACATCGAGTACGCGAAGTCCCTCACCGCCTGCGTCGCGCAGGTGCTGATGGACGAACGTCAAAGCGCGTAGCGATCTACGTGGGGGGCACGCCGCCGTCAGGCGTGCCCACCCGCGTACTTCTTCTCCCCCGCCTCGACGCGCACCGGCAAGCGGTTCTGCAGCGGCGGCAACGGGCACGTCGCGAACGTCGTGAACGCGCACGGCGGGTTGTACGCGCGATTGAAATCGACGATCACCTTTCCGTCCGGCCCCGGCTTCTTCGCGTAGAGATAGCGACCCGCGGGATACGTCGTGTCTTTGCTCGTGCCGTCGCGGAAGATGATGAACAGCTCGTCCGAGCCCTCTTCGAGAATCGGATCGAGGCGATACTCCTGGCCGTCCAGCGTGAACACCAGTGCGCCCGGCGCGTCGCTGTCTGCGGTCAGCCCGGTGATGTCGGTGATCGGAATCTTCTTCATCGGCGAGTACGGTTCGAACCGCGCCTCGACGCGCCACTTCGCATCGATCGGGTAGTACTCGAGTCCCTTGAAGTGCGTGCGCGTCTCCGCGTTGGAGTCCTTCACGCGAAGCGCGAAGCGCGGACCACGCTCGATCACGTTGAAGCGCACCGATCCCATGTGCACGATTGTCGGACCGCCTTCGTCGTTGTCGTCGAGCAACGGCGTCGGACCTTTGACCGGCTTCTCGTCGATCGTCATCGGTGCCTTCGCCGCGAGCGTCGCTTTTCCGTCCTTCAACTCGACGTTGACGTGCGTGCCGTTGGCGAGCTTCACGTCGTTCGCACCCGCCTGCAGCCAGTGCAGTCCAACGAGCGTCGTCCATCCATCTTCAGAGGTCAGACGCGTCGTCCGATTCTTCTGCCACTCCGTCAGCTCCGCGCGATGCACGTTCGGATCGAACGCGGGTGCTGCGGGCGCGGCCGGTGCCGCAGAAGGGGTCGCAGACGTGGTTGGAGGAGCCTCGGTTTTCTGTTCCATCTGGCATCCGGCGGCGAGCGCGGCCGCGGCAAGAATCGCGAGAAGACGTTTCATCGGGCTAGCATATCCGCGCTTTGGTTTTCATTTCGCGAACACTGGTGTCAAAGAATCGTGGCCGAAGTCGCCCAGTTTCCGGCGGGAGACGCGGAGCGTGATGTGATCACGCCGAACGTTCGAGACGCGTCGGGTGTTCATCCTGTCGAGGAGGAACGCAAACTCCTCGCCGCGATCCGCGCGGGCGACGCGCAGGCCGCTGAGGATCTGGTCGAGAAGACGTATTCGGCCGTGTTTGCATCGATTTACCGGTTGTGCGGAGACAGCGATCTCGCAGCCGATCTGACACAGGAGACGTATCAAAAAGCATGGGGTGCGTTAGCCGGGTTTGATGGACGTTCGCAACTCTTCACCTGGCTTTACCGTATCGCCTATACGACGTTCTTGAACCACGTCCGGCGTCCTCGAAGGATGACCTCGCTCGATGAGCCGGACTCGATTGACGTACGCGATGAACGTCCCCGAGTGGATGACGTGCTCGCGGACGAACAGGAGGCCGAGCGCCTCCGGAAGGCAGTGATGAAACTTCCCGAAGACTTGCGCTTCACCGTCACCGCGCACTTCTGGGGAGGACTGCCGGTCAAGGAGATAGCGGGAATCGAGCAGATCACGACGGTCGCGATTCGCAAGCGGTTGCATCGCGCGTTCTCGATTCTCGAAGGGTTACTCGATGAGGAAGTGCCATGAACTCGAAGCGCAAAGCTGAGCTCCAGCGAAAGCTGTCGTTGCACGCGGTTCCGCGTCCACCGGCAGGTCTCGCGGAACGCATCAAAGCCGACATCCCGCAGTACCTGCAGCCCGAGCCCGAGCGCGCCCGGTTCCGCCGTGCGTTCACCGGCTTCAACCTGCGTCTCGCTGCATCCGTGCTGCTCGTCATCACCACTGCCGTCGTGACGGTGAACGTCATGACTCCGAAGACCGAGGATCAACTGGCGGTGACGTCGACCGCTGCGGCGCCGAATGTGGCGCCTTCCGCGAAGATGGCCCGCGCCGCACAGGCCGCGACCGAAGAAGTCCGTGTCGACATCCAGCAGTCCCCTGCCGTGCAGGTCGCGCAACTCGATGCGGACGCGCAGCCGCCTGCATCGCGGATGGCTCCGCCTCCGCCGAGCATCGCGATGCCGCGGCAGATCGCCGAGATCGAGAAGGAGCGCGCGGACGATGTGCCCGCCGAGCTCGCGAGTGGCGTCGAGACCGGCGTGGCCGGTGGTGTCGTCGGCGGATCGCCGGGCGGCGTCATCGGGACCGACGGTGCGCGTGAGCGCGATGCCGTGTCGAAGATGGCGGACGGCCGGGCCGCCGCAGTCGCAGTTGCACCGGCGGCTCCGGCGCCCGCAGCGGTTCGCGAAGAAGTCACCGTGACGGCCCAAGCGCCCGTCGTGCAGACGTCGCGCGCAGCGTCGTCATTTGGATTCGTGAATGAAGCGTACGCGTCGGATCTCGAGCTCAAGCAGCGCGAGAACGTCTTCGGCATCTCCGTCGACCCCGGCGTCTTCCATCGCATCAAAGCCGAGATCGAGAGCGGACATCGTCCGGCGGCGAATGCCGTCGACGTCGAAGCGCTCGTGAACTACTTCGCTGGTGCGCCGGCGAAAGCACCGAAGCGCGGACTGCGCCTCGAAGTCGAAGCGTCGCCCGCAGTCGTCGGCGCGGATGGCGAGAACGCCGTGCTGCGATTCACCGTCGACGCGCCGATGCGAAAGCTCGCTCCGAATGCCTCGACGCCTCCGGTCGCGAAGAACGTGCGCCTCACGGTCGACGTGAACCGCGACGTCGTCGCGAACGTCGAACGCATCGGCGACTCCGACGCGATCGGTGCGGAGTCGGTGCTGCACTACAACTTGTCGGTCACCGGCTTGTACGCAATCGAGCTGAAGAAAGGTCTGCGCTCCACTGCGCGCGTCGCAACGGTGCGGCTCGAGTACACGTCGGTCGAAGACGGGAAGTCGCACACGATCGAGAAGGTCGTGCACGGCGAAGACCTCACGAAGACATGGACCCGCGCCTCACGCCGCCATCGTCTCGCCTCGCTCGGCGCGATGTGGGGCGAGTCGCTGAAAGGTGCGGCCACCGGCGTCGACGTCGCACGACGCGCCGGCGAGCTCGCGAATCAGGATCCGAAGGATGCCCGTGCACGCGAGCTCGCGAACGCGGCCAGCGCGATCCCGGGAGAGCGATGACGAATTGTTTGCTCGCGACACGGCTGCTGCTTTTCGCTCCGCGCTGGCCAAGCCCACAGGCCACAGGTACGTGCCGCAGCGAAGCAATCAGCGCTGCCCGCCGTGCCGGCTAGTTCTTGCGGCCGCCGCCGAATTTGCGAACCGATGCGAAGTGGACGTTGAAGTAATTCGCGGCCGCGCGCAGCGCGTTGCCGACCAGATTTCCGTCTTTCGTCGGGATGTTCTCGATGCCGAGGCGCATGTGGGGCGGGAGCTTCGCCCGGCAGCGGCGGCAGAGAGCGTTTCCGACGGTCTTGTCCAGATCGCAGCGAGGACAACTTCGCTTCTTCGATAGAGCGGCAACTTGATCTTTCGAGAGTTGCATGGGCCCCCCTATAGTAACCGAACGCTTATACGGTTCAGACGTGCGGAACGTCACGTTGCGGATAGAATCCGCCGTCAGCAAACGCACTGGGGGACAAGCACCATGGGAGAGCGAGTCACATTTCAATCGAACGGCCACACCTGCGAGGGTTACTTCGCGCCCGCGGCGTCCGGCAAAGGTCCGGCCGTCGTCGTCATTCAGGAGTGGTGGGGACTCGTCCCGCACATCGAAGACCTGGTCGACCGCTTCGCGGCCGCGGGCTTCACGGCCATCGCGCCTGACCTCTATCACGGCAAGACCACGACCTCGCCCGACGACGCGACGAAGCTGCTGATGGAGCTCGACATCGAGCGCGCCGGCAAAGAGATCGCAGGCGCCGGACAGTATCTGTTGCAGCGTCCCGAGTGCAGCTCGCCGAAGTACGGCGTCATCGGATTCTGCATGGGCGGCGCGCTCGCGCAGTACGCGGCGACGACGGACGTCGAGAACGTCGGCGCGGCGGTGAGCTTCTACGGCGGCTTCAAGAAAGTGACGCACGACTGGGAGAAACTCCAGGCGCCGCTGCTTCTCATCTACGCCGGCAAGGACACGTCAGCGACCGTCGAAGAGGGTCAGGCGCGCGAGGCGAAACTGCGCGCCATGGGCAAGGACGTCGAACTGCGCATCTATCCCGACGCCGATCACGCGTTCTTCAACGATGCGCGCCCGTCGGTTTACGACCCTGAAGCGGCCGCGGATGCGTGGCAGCGCACGCTCGATCACTTCCGGCGCACTCTGTGATTCGCATCGCGATCTTCGTCGCGTTCCTGCTGTTCTGCGTCACTCCGTGGTGCTCCCCGCCGATCGCCCTCGCGCTCGGCCTGGCACTCGCGTTGACGCTTGGGAGCCCATTCAAAACGGCGAAGGTCACGAAGCTGCTGTTGCA
>DASVNL010000351.1:0-19442 GCA_036383875.1 Thermoanaerobaculia bacterium | reverse complement strand
GAGATGCCGAGGTTGCGTTCGTTGCGGAGGATGACGAAGCGCGGATCACGCGACGCCCAACGTTGGAGAATCGCCGGAGTCGCGTCGGTGGAGCCGTCGTCGATGACGATGAATTCGAACTCGGCGAAGTCCTGCGCGACGATCGACGCGATCGCTTCGTCGAGAAAACGCTCGCCGTTCAACACAGGCAGAAGGACGGAAATACGAGGCTGCGGCACGGCTCTGGGCGGCGAGTATAGCGATGCTATTCTGCCCGGCATGCCACAGATCAGCGTCGATCTCGATGTCCTCCGCGATGCGCTGCTCGATCGCTCGCTGTCGCAGGTCGGCGACGACGCGCGCTTCCAAACGAAGGTGTCGTTCGCGGACGCGTTCCTCTCGCCGGCCGCGCAGCTCGCGGTGCGCGTGCTCAATCGCCCCGAGGACAAGGACGACGACGCGGTGTTCGGGAGTGGTGCGACGCCGCACATCGCGTTCGATCTGCAATCCGCGTGGATCAAGTACAAGCTGAGTGCGAAGGTCGCGGCGTCCGCGAACCTCGGCATCGCATCCGCGAAAGCCGGCGGCGAGATCGCGCTCGCGGACTATCGCAAACATCCCGCGACGAATCGCGCGTTCGCGTCGATGGTCGACGACCTCGACTCGCCGCGATCGCTGCTGTCGCTCGACGACGTGAAGAAGCTCGCACCGGGCGAAGCGTTGGTCATGGAGATCGGCGGCTCACTCTCAACGGCGGTCACCCTCTCGTGGTCCGACATCCTCGGCACGAAGCTGCCTGAGCTCCTCGCCGATCTTCCCGAGCGTCTGCCGATCGCGATCAAGCTCAAGTCAGGACTCGGCGCGACCGCATCCGTCCGCGTGACCGATCAGTTCTCCGTCGTCATCTCGCGCACGCCCGACTCGCACTATCGCATTGCGGTGAAGAAGGCGAAGTCGAACGATCACAGTTTCGGCATCGAGCTCGAAGCAGGACTCGACGTCAGCGCAGTGCAGGAGATCGAAGATGCGCTCGCACCGGCGTTCGACGAGCTGATCGAAGCCGCGGACGGACGCGACGTCATCATCGACGGCATCAACGCGGCGAAGTCGAAGCTCAACACGAAGCTCAACGCGTTGTTCCGCTGGAAAGCGATGGTGGGCTTCGCGTACGAATACGCGCGCGTCGACGAGAGCACATCGATCGCGGACTACATCCTTCTCGACGACTCGAAGATCGGCGAAGACTACGACCGCGCGATCAACGGCAGGTGGTCGGACATCGCGAACGCGTTGCGCCAGGACCTCACCGCGCGCACCATCGTTCGCTATCTCAACGAAACGACGCTCACGCAACGCGCGACCTCCGGCTTCTCCCTCGGCATCGGCAAATGGCTGCAGGTCAAAGCGCAGGACCAGAGCACGTTCTCGCAGTCCACGCGCACGTCGCTCGACGGCTTTCAGCTCATCACGTCGAAGGGCACGCGCCGGTACGACGAGAAGAACATCCCGCAGAACGACTTCGAGTGGATCGTCGATCTGAAGGCGCAGATGAACGAGTTCCGCGCCGCGCCGACGTCGCTCGATTTCGACTACGGCCTGCAGTACGCGGTGCTGCTCGAACGCGGCGCGATCTCGCAGTCCGATCTCGATCGGATGCTCGACTTCGCGGCGATGTGGGATGTCTGCGTGCCGGACCGCGCGATCTTCGCCGATGCGATCGGGCGAAAGGGCACGCTGCGCGTGCAGATGCTCTTCGAACGCGAGCAACTCGAGGCGACGCTCAACGCGTTCGGAAGCATCGCGGCGTGGGCCGAGCCACTCGCCGCGGCGATGCCGTACATGAGCAACTTCGACGAACGCCGCACGTTCGACGCGCGTGCAGCCGTGTACACCGATGCGTGGACAGCGGCACTCGGCGGTGCATCGTTCTCGAACGCGGACTGGACCGCGCTGCTGCGTCGCACGATTCACAGCGGCCTGATCCTGCTCGAACAACGTGCGCTCCCTGGATCATTTGCGTGGACCGCGGGCGAAGGGCATCCGCAGTGGCGGCCGCGCTTGTCGGCGTTCACGCGCGGCGCTGCGATCCTGCACGCCGCGATGACCACGCCTTCGAAGCCGGAGTCGATCGGCAACGCGTACGCGCTGCTCGAAGACTTCTGGTCGCAGCGCTTGTACATCGCGGCGTCGGGACGCTACCTGCTCGCGCGAGCGCGCGACGCCGGCGTCACGCCGAACGTGACGCTGCAGGTCGAGTTCGCGGACCAGTCGATCACGAGCTAGATCATCGAGCGCGCGCCCGGGATCATCCCCAGCGGACGATCGCGCAGATGGTCCGCGTACTCGCCGTGTCCCGCTTCGATCAGCAACGCCAGCTCGAACAATCGCGCGAGGCGATCGAACCAGCAGCGCGCGTCGCGCTCGTCGAGTGTCGCGAACGTGTACGCGAGCGCGTCGGCCTCACGCGGAAAGTGCTTTCGCACGCGCGACAGCAGGAGCTCGTGCGTCGAATCTTTGTGCATCACGCGGAGCGCGTCGAGCACGAGGATGTTCGTCGTCCCTTCCCAGATCGGCAACACTTGCGCGTCGCGCAGCAGGCGCGGCATCGGCGACTCCTCGATGTATCCGTTTCCCCCGATCAGCTCCATCGCCTCCGACACACACGACACCGCGAGCTTCCCCGTCACGGCCTTCACGATCGGCGTGAGGATGCGCAGCAGTTGCGCTGACTCCTCATCGCCGCCGTCCGCTTTCATCAATGACTCGACGGCTTCGAACGTCAGCAGCATCGCGCCGATGTGTTCCGCCTCGAGATCGAAAAACGTTTCCTGCGCGAGCGGCCACTCGATGATCGGACGTCCGAACGCGTGTCGGTTCTCGATGTAATGCCGCGCCTCGTACACCGCGCGGCCGATCACGCCGACCGCGGCGACGGCGTTGTACAACCGCGAGAGGTTGAGCATGTCAGTCATCGCGCCGAAGGCGCCGACTTCTTCGGCGCGCGCATCGTTCAGCGTCACCTCACCCGTCGCCATCGAGCGGACGCCGAGCTTCGACTTCAACCGCTCGATCACAAAGCCGGGGTTGTCGCGCGTGAGCAGCAGGAACGTGCGCAGTCCCTTGGTCCCCTCGCCGCCGTTCACGCGCGCCGTGACCAGCACCGCCTCGGCATCGACGTTCGAGCAGAACCACTTGTGCCCCGTGAGCCGCCACGTGCCGTCCGCATCTTTGCGCGCGACGGTTTCGTTCGCGCCGACGTCGGAGCCGCCCGCGCGCTCGGTGAGAAACATCCCGCCCGTCCACACCGTCGCGGGATTGCGCGACGTGAGATGCGGCACGACGCTCATGACCTGTTCGTGCGTCCCGTGTCGCGTGAGCACGCGCGCGACGCCATCGGTCATACACAGCGGGCAATACAACCCGCACTCCGCCATCGCGAAGAGGTAGCCGAGTGCGAATCCGACGAACGGCGACTCGCGCGAATGTTCGTGCGTCTCGTACTTCATCGCGATCATCCCGGAGCCGTACGCGATGCGCTCCATCTCGCGATACGACGCGTGATAGTCGACGCGATTGATGCGCTCCCCGCGCGCGTCGTGCGTGATCAGTCGCGGCTGTTCACGATCTGCGATCGCAGCCAGCGGCGCGACGTCCTTCGCGGCTTTCTCGCCCATTGCCTCGAGCTGCGGCTCGGCCCAGTCGTACGCCGCGGCGGAGAGCTTGCGCTTGCACAGCGCGCGAAAGTCAGGAGAGGCGGTCCAATAGGACTCGGAAGGAGACTCGGGGATGAACGACATCGCGGGCGGGATGTTACCCCGACGTCAGTGAATGCGGACCTCGACTGTCTCCCGCGCACGCACGAGATCGGAATGGCGAGGCGCGCGCGAGCTCGGAGCGGACGAACACGAACGCATGTTCGCCCGGCCGAATCGCAGCGCCGGTGGCGAAACAGCAACGGCTGCTCGGGTCGAAGACGCACACGCAGGACCCGCGATTAAACTCCGGCGATGCTCGCAATCACTGGTTCAAACGACATGTTTGCTGCTGTTGCGATGGACGCTGCGAAACGTCTCGTCCGCATCGCGGCGGGTCTCGCACTGCTCGGCCTCGCGTCGGCAGCAACCGCGCAGCAGCCGGCCCCGGGCGAATGGGGAATGCGTGCGCCGACGCTCGAACCTCTCTCCGAATTGGCGGTCGCGGAAGCGAACGGCAAGCTCTATCTCATGGGCGGCTATCCGCCGAATCGGGTGACGGCCCGTACGATCCAGGTTTACGACATCGCCACCGACACCTGGGCCTACGGTCCACAGCTCCCGCTGCCGAACAACCACGGGATGGCTGCCAGCGTGAACGGGAAGATTTATCTCATCGGCGGCCAGCTGAACGCCGATGATCCCCCGAACACGAACAGCTATGTGAACACGGTCTACGAGCTGGATCCTGCGGTCGGCGTCTGGGTCGCGAAAGCGCCGATGCCACAGGCGCGAAGCTCCGGCGTTGCTGTTGTCCACGACGGCAAGATCTACGTCGCCGGTGGACGATTGCCGCGCGGATCCGACTTCGCCGTCTACGATCCGGCGGCCAACAGCTGGGAGGTGCTGCCGAACCTGCCCACGCAGCGCAACCACTTCACCGGCGCGGCGATCAACGGTCGAATCCACTACGTCGGCGGGCGGCAAGGCAACGGATTGTCGCCGCTCATGACGACCGCGCATGAAGTCTTCGACCCTCAAACGCGGACCTGGACAACCGCCGCCCCGATGCTGCGCCCCCGCAGCGGTATGAACGGGGTCATGGCCCGTGGTTTGTTCCACGTCTGGGGCGGCGAAGGACCGAGCGGTATGTTCCCCGACCACGATTACTACAACCCTCAGACCAACACCTGGACAGAGCTCGCCGATATGCCGATGCCGGTTCATGGCATTGGCGGCTCGGCCTTCGTGGACAATCTGATCTGGGTGAGCGGTGGCGGCATGGGGATCGGGGGCAGTTCCGGCAGCACGATAAACCAGGTCTACCGGCCAGCGGTCGGATTGGTGGAGCCCGTTCCTGGAACGCTGTCCTTCTCATCGCCGGCGTTCGGCGTCGTCGAGAGCGTCGGCAGCGCCGGGATCGAGGTGCAGCGAACCGACGGCTCCGACGGCGCGGTGAGCGTGGCGTACGCCGTCACCGGCGGCACCGCCGTCGATGGGGCCGACTATCTGAGTGTGAGCGGCGTGTTGAGCTGGAGCGATGGTGATGACGCGAGCAAGACGTTTACCGTGCCGGTCTTCAACAACGCTGCAATCGGCGACGCGAAGACGGTCATCATCACACTTGCGAATCCGACCGGCGCCCTCCTCGGCGCGAACATCCTGACCACATTGACGATCTATGACGACGAGCAGCCGCGTCGCCGGGCGGTCAGGAAATAGCGGCCCGTGCAAAACGAAAGCCGGCTCCTGGCGGAGCCGGCTCGTGAGAGTCGAAAGAATGAAGGGTCAGAGCGAACGCTTCTTGGCGCGGATGTTCCGGCGGGAGCCTTTGTTCTTGTTGCCGCCTCCGCCGTAGCCGCCGCCGCTGTAGTCGTCGCGGTCGTAACCGCCACCACCAAAGCCGCCGCCACCGCCACCGCCGCCGGCGTAACCACCGCCGCCGCCGCCGTAGCCGCCGCCACCACCGTCACGACCACCACCACCGTAGCCGCCGCCACCGGGACGCGGACCACTCGAGCGTGGGCGGTCTTCCGCGGCGTTCACACGTAACGCGCGTCCACTGAGCTCATATCCATTGAATTTCTCGATCGCCTTGGCGGCGTCCGCATCATCCGAAAACTCGACGAATGCGAACCCACGCGGGCGACCGCTCTCGCGGTCCATCGGCAGGAAAACGTCCCGAATCGCGCCGACCTGCGAGAAGAGATCCTGAACTTCCGTCTTTGTTGTGTTGAAGTTCAAGTTCCCGACGAACACTTTAGCAGCCATGTCTCCATCACTTTCTGCCCGCGCTCGTCGGGCAATCGTTCCCACGCAAACGGCACGCCCGCAGCGAAGGCCGCGGCCAAGATACCAGACCTGCGCCCGAAAAACCGGGTGCGTCACCAAATTGACTTCGCATTTCGACGCTCACAACTCCACCTGCGCACCGAGTTCGATCACTTGATTCGGAGGCAGACTGAAGAACTGCGACGCGCTCGACGAGTTGCGCATCATCCACGCGAAGAGATGTTCGCGCCAGATGGCCATGCCCGGCTGTTTCGTCGGAATCAATGTTTCCCGGCCGAGGAAGTAACTCGTGGTCATCGGATCGAACGTCACGGGACCCTTCCCGATCCCCGCCAGCGCGACCGGAATGTCCGGATCTTCCATGAATCCGAAGTGCAGCGTCAGCCGCATCACGCCGTGACCGAGCGTCTCCCACTCGTAGCGCTGTTCCTCGTCTACACGCGGCCGGTCCTCGGTTTCTACCGTGAGAAGAACGACGTTCTGATGCACGATCTTGTTGTGTTTGATGTTGTGCAGCAGCGTCGTCGGCACGCCGTCGCTGTGACGCGACATGAAAATCGCGACGCCCGGCACGCGCGGAATGCGATTCCCTTCGAGCTCCATCAGGAACGCGTCGATCGAGATCGAGCTCGCCGAGAGACGATCCGCGAGGATCTTGCGTCCCATCCGATACGTCGCCATCAGCGTAAAGATGAACCCGCCGACCGCGAGGGGGAACCAGCCACCGTCGAAGATCTTCACGAGATTCGCGCCGAAGAACGCGAGGTCGATGGTCAGCAGCGGCAGCACGAACACCATCACGCGCACGCGGCTCCAGTGCCACTTCTCTTTCGCGAACGACGCGAAGAGCATCGTCGTGACGGCCATCGTCGCGGTCACCGCGACGCCGTACGCCGCCGCGAGGTTCGACGATTCCTTGAACGTCAGCACGAGGCCGATCGCCGCGATCATCAGCGTCCAGTTGATCGACGCGATGTATATCTGTCCAATCTCGCGCTCCGACGTGTGCACGACGCGAATGCGCGGCAGGTAGCCGAGCTGCACCGCCTGTCGCGTGAGCGAGTACGCGCCCGAGATCACGGCCTGCGACGCGATCACGGACGCCGCCGTCGCGAGGACGACCATCGGGATGACGGACCACTGCGGAACCATCCGGAAGAACGGCTCGTCGACGCCCGACGGTGTGTGCAACAGGTACGCGCCCTGCCCGAGGTAGTTGAGCAGCAGCGAAGGAAAGACGAAGAAGAACCACGCGAGGCGGATCGGCTTCACGCCGAAATGTCCCATGTCCGCGTACAACGCCTCGCCGCCGGTGACGACGAGGAAGACCGAGCCGAGGACCAGAAAGCCGGTCGCGCCGTTGCGGAGGAAGAAGCTGATCGCGTGTGTCGGCAGGAGCGCGGTGAGGACGTGCGGTTCCTGCGCGATCTGCCAGATGCCGAGAATCGCGAGCACGCTGAACCAGAGCAGCATCACCGGTCCGAAGAGCGCGCCGATTTTCGCGGTGCCGATCTTTTGCACCCAGAACAGCCCAATCAGGATGACGACGCAGATCGGGAGGATGTACGGCGTGAACGCATGCGTCGCGACTTCGAGCCCTTCGACCGCGGACAAGACCGTGATCGCCGGCGTGATCATGCCGTCGCCGTACAGCAGCGCCGCGCCGAACAGGCCGAGGCCGAGGAGCGTGCCGCGCCGCAGCGAGCGTCGCGGACGGACGAGGGACATCAGCGCGAGGATCCCGCCTTCGCCGCGATTGTCCGCACGCATCACGAACAGGAGGTACTTGATCGAGATGACGATGACGAGCGACCAGAAGACCAGCGAGAGGATGCCGAGGATGTTTTCGGGCGTCGGCGCGAGTCCGTGTTCCTTCGAGAAACACTCGCGAAACGCGTACAACGGACTCGTCCCGATGTCGCCGTACACGACGCCGAGCGCGCCCAGCGAGAGCGTCAGGAGGTATCGGTTGCTGTGCTGCTCTGACTGCTCCATTCGTCCCGCGATCAATAGCAGAAGTCGCGCCGGGTTGCGATGCGCGGAGCGTCGGCGCTTCGCTTCACAGCTGTTCGTTGAACAGGAACGACGCGAAGTCCCGCAGTTTGTGTTTCACCGGCCGGTGTTTCCACTCGTCGAACTGCCGCTCCTTCGAATGTTTCAAATCCCTCTCGAAGATTTCCTCGAGCTCGGCCGCGATCCCCTCGTCGTGAATCACCAGCGAGACTTCGTCGTTCACCTCGAACGAGCGATCGTCGAAGTTCGTCGAGCCGACGGCGGAGCAGCAGCCGTCGATGGTGATGACTTTCTGATGCAGCAACGTCTTCTCGTAGTCGAACATCCGGATGCCGTGCTTGAGCAGCGTCCCGAAGTGATGATGACTCGCGTGTTGCACGAGCGGCGCATCACTCGCCTCGGATGACGGCAACATCACGCGGACTTCGACGCCACGCTTCGCCGCGTCGATCAGCGCCTTGCGCGCGTCGGGATCGGGCAAAAAGTACGGGTTCTGGATCGTGATGCGCTTCTTCGCCGCGCGAATCAGGATGTAGTGCAACAGCTTGAGCGTCGACGGCGATCCCGCCGGCGACAGCCACACCGCATGCGCGTTGATGTCGCCGACGCGATCGAGCTCGGGGAAGAAGTTCGTGCCGCCCGTGACCTCGCCCGTCTCCTCGATCCAGTTCTCCGCGAACACGGACTGCAACTGCGCGACGACCGGCCCTTCGACACGCACGGAGATGTCGCGGAAATGCTTCTTGTCCTGCGCTTCGCCAAGCCAGTTGTCGGTGAGGCAATGTCCGCCGACGAAGCCCACGCGGCCGTCGATGATCATGATCTTGCGATGATCGCGATTGTTGATCAGCCCGAGGTTGCGGATGTGGATCGGGTGGTACTTGTGAACCTTCACGCCCGCGCAGCGCAGTTGCTCGAGTCCGTTCTTTCCGTAGTTTTTCCCGCCGCTGCCGTCGAGCATCACGCGCACTTCGACGCCTTCCTTCGCCTTCTCGCAAAGCGCGTCGGTCATCCGTTGCGTGAGCTCGCCTTCTTTCGAGAGGAAGGTCTCGAAGTTGATCGTCTCTCTCGCCTGCTTCACCTGTTCGAAGAGGCGATCCCAGAAGGCGCCGTTCTGCAAAAGCTCGACGTGATTGCCGCCGACGCACGTGGCCTGCGTGAGGCCCGAGATCGACGGGATCAGATCTTCGAGCCCGCTCGCTTCGAGCGCGAGGTGCGGACGCCGGCGGCGCTTGACGCTCCAGACAATGAGCACCAGCGCGATGATCATGATCGCAACGAGGAACAACACCCAGATCGGAACGGCAATGGTTTTCATGAGCGCAATTTCAAGTCGACGATCAGTGCCCAGTGGTCGGACGGACCGCGGCGCACGACTTCCGACGACAACAGTTCCCAGCGTGGATCGGCAAAGACGTAGTCGAGCCGCTGGCGCGTCATCGGGAACGTCGCTTCTTTGACATCGCCGCACATGTGCAGATGGCCATGCGCCATCAACACGCGAATCTCTTCCGCGGCCGGCGGCACGTTGAAGTCGCCGACGAGGACATGAGGCAATGCGCTGCGCGTGGTGATGTCGCCGAGCTCTGCGATCTGCCGCATTCGCGCCATGCGCAACAGCCGTCCCCACGCCGCGAGATGCGTGACGAAGAACGTGAGCGCGACGCCGCCCGCAAACGCGATGTCGGCCTGAAGCACGGAGCGCGGCTCCCCCGATCCCGGCAGCGGATGCGTATATGACGCGATGATCTCACCGCTCGTGAGCACGGCGTTGCCGTAGTCGCCGCCGTCCATCGCGCAACTCCGTCCGAAGAAGAGGTTGAGGCCGGTCATCGACGCGAGAACTTCGCCCTGGTGCGCCGGACCCGCACGCGTGCGGCAGTGCACTTCCTGCAGGCCCACAACGTCCGGCTTCACGGAAGCGATGACTTCTGCGAGCTTCGGCAGATGATCCTCGCGCCGCGCGGCGGCATGGCCCTGGATGTTGTACGACATGATCCTGACAACGCTCATCCGTGGCAGGCGCAAGAGGTAGCGAGGTTCGTGCCGGGAACTACAATCACGGGCATGCAGCCACTGCCACCGATCACCAACATCAACACGATCGACGACGTCATCAACGCGATCGAGTCGATCATCAACTGGTCGATCGCGAACGAAAGCCGCCTCGGCTACTTCGGCGCGCTCTACAAACGCATCACGATCGCGATCAAGCAGAACCTGCCGAAGTTTCAGGATCCCGCGCGGATGGAGCGCCTCGACGTGACGTTCGCGAGCCGCTACTTCGCCGCGCTCAACGCGTGGTTCTGGCCCGCGCAGTACTCGCCGCTCTCGCAGTGCTGGCGTGTCGCGTTTCAGGCCGCGGCGCTGCCAAAGCCGATCATCATTCAGCACCTCCTCGCCGGCGTGAACGCGCACATCAATCTCGACCTCGGCATCGCCGCAGCGGAGACGAGTCCGGGCGCGGAGCTGCCGTCGCTCCAGTCGGATTTCAATCTCGTGAACGAGGTGCTCGCGAACGAAGTCGCCGGAGTGCTCGACGAGATCGACGAACTGAGTCCGGTGCTTGCAGAGCTGTACGACGTCTTCTCGAAGTTCGAGACCGACATCATCGATCACATGCTCGAGTTCACGCGCGAAGAGGCGTGGTCGTTCGCGGTGCTGCTCGCGCCGCTCGACGCGCAGCAGCAGGCGGTGGAGATCGCAAAGCGCGACGTGTTCGTCGCCGGCGTCGGCGCGCAGATCATCACGCCGCCCGCGCTGTTCGACGCGATCATCGACGCGATCGCGCTGCTCGAAACGCGCGACGTCGTGAAGATCATCGAGACGCTGAACGCGCAGGCCAACGCCGTCGCGGCGAGGACCGTCTGACGTGCTGGCCGACCTCGACGCGCTGATGCGCGAGCGCGCCATCGACGCGGTGATCGTCCCGATGCACGAGCAGATGCACGCGTCGTTTCGCTGGCTGTCGCGCGGCGCGAAAGTCACACGCGGCTACGCGATCAAAGTCCTCGATCGCGAGCCGATGCTGGTCACGTATCCGATGGAACGCGACGAAGCCGCGGCGACGGGGCTCGACGTGCATCTCGTGCACGACTTCGGCTCGGAGTCGATCTTTCGCGACGCGAAGAACGCCGCGGCCGCGTATGCCGATTTGCTCACGAACATCCTCCGCACCTGGAGCTCAGGCGAGCACATCGCGTTCTTCGGAAACGTCCCGGTGCAGCTCTACATCGGCGTCGTCGAGTCGATGCAACGTCGCGGCTGGCGCATTCATCGATCGAACGGCGAGGACCTGATCCAACTCGCGCGCAAGCGCAAAGAGCATTGGGAGATCGAAGCGATTCGCTCGGTCGGCGAGCGCACCGAGCAAGTCGTAGACGGCGTCCGCGCAATGCTCCGCAACGACTGGCAATCGCTCACTCTCGGCGACCTCAAACGATTCGTTTCCTCGGAGATCGCGCGACTCGGGATGATCGAGGATCACGAGACGATCCTCTCGCAAGGCCGCGATGCCGGAGTGCCGCACTCACGCGGTGACGCATCTGCGCGCGTCCGTCCCTCCGTCCCGATCGTGCTCGACATCTTCCCTGCCGACAAGACCAGCGGCTACTTTTTCGATCTCACGCGCACGTTCTGCGTAGGCGAGATCCCCGACGAACTGCGCCGCATTCACGCCGACGTGCTCGAGGCGTTCACGAAAGCGCGCGATGCGATGCAGCCCGGCATGCCGGCATCGTCGTATCAGGCGCTCGTCTGCGACCTCTTCGAAGCGAAAGGTCATCCGACTCTGCGCAGCAATCCCAAGACGCTCTCCGGCTACGTCCACAGCCTCGGCCACGGCGTCGGCCTCGACATCCACGAAAAGCCGTCGTTCCAGCTCCACCCGTCGAACCACGACCTCATCGAAACCGGCGACATCGTCACGATCGAGCCCGGCCTCTACTTCCCCGATCGCGAGATCGGCGTGCGCATCGAAGACACATTCGTCGTCCGCGAGAACGGAGTCGAGACGCTGTGCCGCTCGGGATATGGGTTGGCGCCGTAGCTAACGCTTCTTGCGCGCCTCGGCGTCCATGACTTTCTTCGCGTGACGTGCCTGGCCGAGGGAGACGTTGATGGGGTTGGTGCGGTCGAGGAAGGGGACGGCCGGGCGGGCGCGAACGCCCAGCATGTTGCGGACTGCGAGCAGATAGCCGTGCTCGGGGACGAGCTTCAGGCCTTGTTCGACGGTGTCCAGCGCCTTCTTGCGATTGTTGGCGGCGAGGTAGACGCGGGCGAGGTTGGCGTAGTGATCGCCGCTGTAGAACTCGAGGTCGATGGCGCGGCGGCAGAGATCGATGGCCGGCTTCATCTGTTTGCGCACGAGCGCGAGGCAGAGGCCGAACCACGACAGACCGCTGGCCGTTTTCGGCGTGGTGATCGGCAGCGACTCTTCCGTTCCGTAAACGTCGAGGAAGAGCGTGAGGGCTGCAAGGA
This sequence comes from Thermoanaerobaculia bacterium, assembly GCA_036383875.1. Taxonomy (GTDB): domain Bacteria; phylum Acidobacteriota; class Thermoanaerobaculia; order Gp7-AA8; family Gp7-AA8; genus QHVT01. The sequence continues at coordinate 6,987 of DASVNL010000351.1, read as the reverse complement.
ATTCTTCGGCTCTCGAAAGGCGGATGGCTTCGTCCAGAGTCTGGGCAGGCGTCGGCATCAAATCGTTTCTCTGGAGCGAATTCTATGCACGTAGCGTGAAATGCGCTCGCGGTCCTCGTCCGTCGAGCTGAGAAAACGCACGCCGTACTTCGACATCGAGCCGGTGAACTCCGCGCGCAGCACCTCGCCGACGATCTGCAGCGGTTTCGGATCGGCGGGCAGGTAGAAATGCAACCGGACCGGACCTTCGTGCGGCAGCACGCGATCGACTTCGATGAGCATGCCGCTCGACGAGATGTTGATGCTGCGGCCGAGGACGAAGCGGCCGTTCTTCTCCATCGACACTTCGATCTTCGTGATCGTGCGGAGCTGGCGACGCACCGGGATGCTCGTCAGCCGTTCGACTTTCTGATCGAGCTCCGGCTTCTGCAGCGGGCGGAAGATCACGTCGTTGCAGCCCGCGGAGAGACAGAGATCACCCTGTTCGCTGTGCTCGCGATCCGCGACCAGCAGCAGCGAGATCGCGCGCGTGTGATCGTCGTGGCGGATCTCGCGACAGAACTCCGGCGCCGTCATGTCGAAGAGGTCGTAGCCGAAGATGATGAGGTTCGGACGTTCGGCTCGCGCCTTGTCGAGACCTTCCGAGCCGGCCAGCGCGGTGACGATGACCATGTCGCGGCGGCGCAGGATCGTCTCCTGAAACAGGAGCGCGCCGCGCGAATGGTCCACGAGGAGAATGCGTCCGGGGGCGTTCGCGCTCATACCGGCGTGATCTCCCGCAGTCTGCGCACAACGCGCTTGAGATCGTCGAGCAACATCGTCATTTGTTCCGAGGTGTTGGAAGCGCCGAGACCGAACCGGATCGACCCGAGGGCGGCGGAGTCCGTGACCCCGAGCGCCTTCAGCACGCGCGACGGTCCCCGATCCCCGGAGCTGCACGCCGATCCCGACGACAACGAGAAGCGCTTCATCGCCAGGATCAACGAGTCGGCTTCGATCCGATCAAAGCTGACGTTGAGATTTCCGGGCAATCTTAACTCGCGGGCACCGTTGATCGAAGTGCCGTCGATCTCTTCCTCGATTTTTTCGCGCAGCCAGTCGCGCATCGCGGCCAATCGCACTGCCTCTTCGTCCATCTCCGCCGCGCGAATCTGCAGCGCTGCAGCGAAGCCGATCACCGCGGGAACGTTGACCGTCCCCGAGCGAATGTTGCGCTCCTGTCCCCCGCCGACGATCACCGGATCGATCCGCACGCCGCGACGCACGAACAGCGCGCCGATACCTTTCGGCCCGTACAGCTTGTGGGCGGACATCGATGCGAGATCCGCGTTCGCGAGCGACAGCGGGATCTTGCCGATGGCTTGCGTCGCGTCGGTGTGAAACAACACGCCACGCTCGCGGCACATCGCACCGATCGCGTCGATGGGCTGAATCGTTCCGACTTCGCCGTTCGCTGCTTCGATCGACACGAGCCGGGTGGTCGGACGCAGCGCGTCGCGCACGGCGTCGGGATGAATGAATCCTTCGCGATCGGGCGTGAGGAACGTGACCTCGATCCCCTGCTTCGCCAGCCGTTCGGCCGGCACGACGATCGACTTGTGCTCGGAGAGACTGGTGACGAGATGCTCGCCCGGCTTCACGACATTCAGCGCGATGTTGTTCGACTCCGTCGCGCCGGCGGTGAATGCGATCTCCGGCGGGACGACGCCGAAGAATCGCGCGACCGCGATGCGCGCGTCTTCGAGCGCCATCGAGGCCTTACGTCCGTGATGATTGGTGATCGATGCAGGGTTCCCGAAATGCTCCGTGAAGTACGGCAGCATCGTCTCGACCACGCGCGGGTCGCACGGCGTCGTGGCGTGATGGTCGAGGTAGATTACCGTCGCCGCCTCCGCCGCCGTTTCGCGCCCGCCGGCGCGATGCCCGCCTCTTCCTGCGCACGCTTCACGCGCGCCGCAAAGGCCTGCCACTGCCGGAACACATCGACGTAGCGTCCCGACGAGAGCGCGTACAGCTCGAGCAGCGCAAGCGCGTCGTTGAACGGCTCGCGATACACCGCGCGAAATTGCGCCTTGCGATCGGTGGGCGGTTCGAGGAGACGCCAGAGCGTCTCGAGGGCTTGCTCGATGTGATGGCGCGTGCCCGCGGGCAGCGACATGCGGATGCACAACGGCTCGGTGAGCTCGCGGATGAAGATGATCACCTCGCCGATGCGCATGCGCATGTCGCGACGCTTCTCTTCCTGCTCGATCTCGTCGATGACCCACGGGAGCATGAGCACGGAGAGCAGCACCGCGTCGGAGATGCGCCGTCCGGCCTGCACGGTCCGGTCGAGCACCTCGAGCATTTTCCAGAAGTACGGCGCGCGATCGCCGCGAATCGCGACGAAGATCTCGGGCAGCAGCGGCTCGAGCAAGCCCGTGTCGACCATCAAACGGATCGCACCGCGCGACCACCCGCGCCGCAGCAACTCGAGGATCTCCTCGGAGACGCGCGGCGGCGACGCTTTGAGGATCTCGTTCTTGTGGCGAAGGATTCCGTTGTACGTCCCTTCCTCGATTTCAAAGCCGAGGCGGGAGGCGAATTCGATGGCGCGCATCATTCGGACCGGATCTTCGCGGAAGCGCAAGTCCGGATCACCGATGACGCGCACGCGGCCGAGCGACAAGTCGTCGATGCCGCCGACGTAGTCGATCACCGTGAAGTCGGAGATGTTGTAGAACAGCGCGTTGATCGTGAAGTCGCGGCGACGTGCGTCCTGCAGGGGCGAGCCGAACGTGTTGTCGTCCGTGATCAGAAAATCCTGCTCTTCCGTCTCGTCCCCTTCTGCAGGCGGACGATCGGGTTGCGGACGATCGGGCTCGCGGCGGAACGTCGCGACTTCGACGACCTGATCCTGAAAGATGATGTGCACGAGCCGGAAGCGGCGGCCGATGATCCGGCTGTTGCGGAACAGGCGGCGCACGTCGCCGGGATGCGCGTCCGTGACGACGTCGAAGTCCTTCGGCTCGCGACCCATGAGCAGATCGCGCACGCTCCCGCCGCACAGATAGGCGCGATAGCCGCTGCGATGCAGGCGGTACAGAACCTTCAGGACGTTCTCGGGAATGCTGCGTCGCGAGATCGGATGCGCGCTGCGATCGATGACGTTCGCGCCCGGATGTTCTTCGGTGACCGGCGGAACTTCCGCCTCTTTACTCGTTTCCATAGGAACTGATGCCGGGCGTGTAGTGATACGTCTTGTCGACGATGAAGAAGGTGCGGTGCCACCGTGTATCGGCGAAGAAGCGCACCAGCACGTGGAACAGATGTTTGAGGCGTGTCATGCCGGAACTGCCGGCCGGCGGCGGCTGTCCGTCAAAGGACCAGTAGACCATGAACGCCTTCCCTTTGATCAACGTTCGCGGCACAAAGCCCCAATATCGCGAATCCTCGGAGCGATCGCGATTGTCGCCCATGGCGAAGTAATGCCCCGGCGGAACGACCACCGGACCGAAATGATCGCGCGACCGGTACGGCTCGGGCAGCGCCTCCTGCTTCGGATAAATCGTCGGATCGTCGAACACGACGTACGGCTCGTCGAGCTTCACTCCGTTGATCGAAACCTGCTTGTCCTTGATCGAAACCGTTTCGCCGGGAAGTCCGATGACCCGTTTGACGTAGTCGATCTGCGGGTTCTCGGGATAGCGGAACACGATCACGTCGCCGCGACGCACGTCGCGGATCGGGATCAGTTTCGCCAGCGGCGTATCGCCCTTCCGGCCGTAGATGAATTTGTTGACGATGATGTGATCGCCGACTTTCAGATTGTCTTCCATCGATCCGCTCGGGATCTTGAAGGCCTGGAAGACGAAGATGCGCGCGAAGTTGACGAAGATGATCGCGATCAGCAGCGCTTCGTAGTACTCGCGGCCCGTCGACTTCTTTTCGCTCTCATCGGCTGCTGCCATTCGTGGGGCTGATCCTCTTCAAATGATCTGCGATGAAGCCAGCGGCGAAGGATTGTATAGCAGCGGGTGCGACGGTCACGACGTTGCCGGTCCGCTGATAGTGGCCGGTCGCGACGGCCGCGTCCGGTTGAATCGCGATCGCGTTCGCCGGCACGGTTGCACTTCCCACAACGAAGACTTGCGTCACATCCATCCACGCCGTTCCGGCCACGCGCTTCATGACTTCATCGCTGTAAGTACCCGTGATGATGCAGGCCACGCGACTGCTTTTCAGCAGCGCGCCGCGCGCGTCATTCCACGCAAAGTCCGGCGCGATCCAGATGACCACCGGCAGATGCTCGTCGTAGCGCACGTCGCGCGGACGGAGCAGCAAAGTCCCCGGCGCGAACGGTTCCACCTCGACATCGAGACGGACCGCGGGAGGCACGGCCATCGACCTCTCCTCCCCGCCGTACTTCATCACCTCGACGCGATCCGACGCATCCGGCGTTGAATACGCAACCGCGTAGAACTGGCCTTCGGCATCCCACGCACGTGCGTGAATGTGCCCGTTGGTGAACGCATTCGAGAGCTGCGCGGCCGTCGGGATATGCACCGTGCGCACGACATCGCCGATCTTCCCACGCACGACGTAACTGACCTTGTTCCCCTTCGGCGCCCACTGCGGCGAGAACTCGTCGGCCGGATCCTGGGGAACCCAATTAATGGGACTCCCATCCGAGCTCACGAGGCCGATGTCGAAGCCGCGTTGCCCGATCGCGGAGAACACGACCTCTCCGCGCGACTCGGAAAAGTCCAATGAATCGACCGCGGGAAACGCAGGCGTCAGTTCTTTGTCGCGATTGAAAATCTTCGTGCCGACGAAGCGAATCGGGCCATCCGCGAGCATCGGCGTCGCGAGATCCGGCGACGTTTGCACGCGGCCACTCGCGTCGTACGACACCGAGCCGATCCGCGGCGCGACCGGCACGCTCAACCACGCGTCCGGTATGGCCGGGGCTGTCGAAACGCAGCCCGTGAGGAGCATCAGGACCGGAAGAACCCGCTGCAGTCGCACGCGCATCGCGGCGCATTCTAAATGACTGAATCAAAAGAGCAAAATTAACGGCACGCGGACTGCAAATAACCCTTCCATGATGGACCTTCAAAAGGATCTGATTGAGTCCCGTAAAGGCAAAGGCAAACGTCGCGGCTGGAGAGCTACCACCGTCTCCATCGCGATTCACGCAATGCTCGTGGCCGGCATCGTTTTCGCCGGTACGCAGAAAGAAGTTCACAAAGTCGCGGACAACAAGCCGATGGACGCGTTCATCACGCGCGGCGCGGCTCCTCCGCCTCCCCCGCCACCACCTCCTCCGCCTCCGGCGAAGAGCAGCGGCGCGCCGAAGTCGACGCCTCGCGTGCAGCCGAAGCCGGTCGAAGTTCCGAAGATCACTCCGATGACTCCGCCGGTCGAGATCCCGAAAGAGATCCCGGTCACGCAGCAGTCGCTTCCGACTCCGACAGTGGAGACTCCGGTCGTTGAGGAAACGTCCGAGATTCCGGGCAGCATGGCCTCCGGCAGCGGCGACGCGCTGGCAGGCGTTGCGGGTGGCGTCGAAGGCGGCGTCGCGGGCGGCATCGTCGGTGGTGAGATCGGCGGTGTGAAAGGCGGCGAAATCGGTGGCGTCCAGGGCGGCGTCATCGGTGGCGTCGTGGGTGGCCAGGTTGGCGGCACGGGCACCGGAACCGGCGGAACCGGAACCGGCGGCGATGATGCCCCGCTCGGCGACGGCCCGCTCCGCGTCGGCGGTAACGTGAAAGCCCCGCAGATCGTCGATCGCGTGCAGCCGGATTACACCGAGGCGGCGCGCAAGGCGAAGATTGCGGGCGTCGTGATCGTCGAGGCGATCATCGACGAGAACGGCAACGTCGATAACGTGCGCGTCGTCAAAGGCCTCCCCGCAGGCCTCTCCGACTCCGCGGAATCGGCAGTCAAGAAGTGGAAGTTCCGCCCCGGCACGCTCAACGGCCGCCCCGTGGCGACGATCTTCAACCTGACCGTCAACTTCAAACTCGATTGAGCTGAGTGAGGCGCATGACCGCGTGCACAATGCGCGGGTCATGCGCCTCCTCGTCATCGCCCCACCCACCTTCGCCGGACTCGAGCTGTTGCAGCGCGAAGCGCCCGGCATCGAGCTCGTCACCGGCACCCATCCCGACACTCTTCGCGAACACGCGACTCACGCGGACGCAGTGCTGATCGCACCGCGCTACGGCTCCGTGCTCACCGAGCTATGGAACGACCTCGGCCACGCGCGCTGGTTGCACACACTCGCCGCGGGCGTCGAGTTTCTGCCATTCGATCTGCTGCATCGCAGCGAGATGGTCGTCACGAACTCCCGCGGCCTCTACGCCGACGCCCTCGGCGAGTTCGCCATCGCCGCGATGCTCTGGTTCGCGAAAGACCTGCGCCGTCTTGCGCGCAATCAGGAAGCGCATCGTTGGGCGCCGTTCACCGTCGAGCGTCTCGAAGGACAAACCGTCGGCATCATCGGATTCGGCGGGATCGGCAACGCCGTCGCGCGTCGCGCCGAGGCCCTCGGTATGAACGTGCTCACCGTGCGACGCCGCCAGGAGCTCGGCGATCCGACGATCGAAGACGTGCTGCCGCAGTCCGACTTCGTCGTGATGTGCACGCCGCACACGCCTGCGACGCATCACCTGCTCTCACGCGAGCGCATCGCGTTGATGAAAGAGTCGGCCGTGTTCATCAACATCGGACGCGGCGCGACCGTCGACCAATCCGCACTCGTCGATGCGTTGCAAGTGAAGCGCATTCGCGGCGCCGCGCTCGACGTGTTCGAAGTCGAGCCGCTCGCCGCCGATCATCCGCTGTGGACGTTCGAGAATGTTTTGATCTCGCCGCACAGCGCCGATCACACGAGCGACGCGCATCTGCGCGCGATGCATTTCTTCATCGAGAACTTGCGACGGTTCCGCGCAGGCGACTCACTGGAGAACGTCGTCGACAAGTTCGAGCAGTACTGAGGCGCCG
>DASVNL010000350.1:0-10590 GCA_036383875.1 Thermoanaerobaculia bacterium | reverse complement strand
CTCGTGCGGCGCGATCCCGATCTACATCGCGAACAATCCGAACTTCGCGTCGATCGATCTCGATCACCACAACTTCGACGGCTTCTATCTCGAGCCTCACGGCGACAACCCGTCGGTCTATGTCGAGGATGGTGCGAATCTCACGAACGTCGTCTTTCAGAATGGCGGCTTCGTCCTCGGCGGCGCCGGTTTCTACTGGCCCGACACCACGTCCACCGGCAACTCGAATGACTTGACGCTCCGCAACATCCGCGCGGAACAGTTCGCCGACGACGGCTACGCCATCTACATCACCAAGAACTCGCCGCTGCGCGGACTGCGCATTCAGGACTTCCTCACCGGCGCGGGGACGGAAAACAAGGGCGTGTATCTCCGCGGCGTCGTGCAGCCGGTGTTCGACGTCTTCAACTATCACGGCACGCTCGAGTGCCTGAACACCGACAGTCCGTTCGAATGGCGCAGCTCGCGCTGCACGACCTATTCGACCGTGAACCTCAACTCGCTCGTCGAGGTTTGGGCCGAAGGTCTCGCCGATTCGAACGCGCCGATGCCGACTTTCGGACGCTGGGATGACGGCGCGAACGGCACGAACTTCGACGCGGGCGTGGTGCGCCGCTACATGGGCGTGTATCAACTCGCGAAGACCGGCACGCTCGCGAGCAGCGCCACGCAGCAGATTCCGTCGCGCTACGGCGGCATCGTCCTCGGCCGCATCTCGATCGCGTTCAAAGGCGCGACGAAGAACGGCTCGTTCACCGTCGCCGTGACGTCCGCCGGTGCGTACCTCGAATCGACGACCGACGCGACGATCACGGGCGTCGGCAACGTCGCCAACAAGATCACCGTGCACTACTCGTCCGCGTCGAGCATCGTGATCCGCAACAACCTCTCGGAGAGCGTGACGTACAGCTACAGCTATTTCTGGAACTGACGCAACAACTTGTGCCACGGCGCGCGTTCAGGTAAAACGCGCGCCGTGACCGAAGCACTCACATCCACAGATACCCATGGTCTGTCCAATGAGCAGCTACTGGACATCGACTACTACCTCCGACTCACACGCACGCTGGAAGAACGCCTCGTCGCGCTCTTCCGGCAGGCCAAGGTGATCGGCGGTCTCTATCGTTCGCTCGGCCAGGAAGGCGAGTCGGTCGCGGCGGCGTATGCGCTCGACTACGCGCAGGGCGACGTCGTGCAGCCGCTGATCCGCAACATCGGCTCGATCCTCGTCGCCGGTGCGAAGCCGGCCGACATCATCAAGCAGTACATGGCCAAGGCCGACGGCCCGACGCGCGGCCGCGAGCTCAACATCCACTTCGGACATCCCGCGCGCGACGGCTTCATCGGCCAGATCTCGATGCTCGGCGACATGATCCCGGTCATGGCCGGCATCGCGCTCGCGGGCCGCATGCAGAAGAAGAAGCTCGTCACGCTCGCCTTCATCGGCGACGGCGGCTCTTCGACCGGCGCGTTCTGGGAAGGCATGAACTTCGCGTCCGTGCAGAAGCTGCCGATGGTCGTGATCGTCGAAGACAACGGCTACGCGTACTCGACGCCGACCTCGAAGCAGACCGCGGCCAAGACGCTCGCGGACAAGGCGTATGCGTTCGGCTGCAAGGGCGTGACGATCGACGGCAACGACGTGCTCGCGGTTTACGGCACGGTGAAGCAGGCCGTCGAGAACGCACGCAACGGCGGCGGCGTCACGCTGATCGAAGTGAAGACGTTCCGCATGAAGGGCCACGCCGAGCACGACAACCAGGCGTACGTGCCGAAAGAACTGATCGCCGAGTGGCAGGAGAAGGACGCGGTGACGCGTTTCGAAAAAGTCCTGCTCGAGCGCGGCGTCGCGTCGCAGGAAGAGCTCGCCGCGATTCAGCAGCGCGTGAAGCAGGAGATCGACGCGGCGACCGACGAAGCCGATCGCTCACCGATGCCCGATCCCGCCGACGCAGGAAAAGGTTTGTACATCGAGGATGGTTACTGGGGAGGGGGCCAACGGAATGGCTGAGACTACGTACATCGAGGCCATCACCCAGGCCATGCACGAGGAGATGGCGCGCGACGAGCGCGTCTTCCTCATCGGCGAAGACGTCGGCGTTTACGGCGGCGCATTCAAGACGAGCGCGGGCCTCATCGACCGCTTCGGCGCCGAGCGCGTCGTCGACACGCCGATCTCCGAGATCGCGATCATCGGCGCGGCGTCCGGCGCAGCGCTCATGGGCATGCGTCCGATCGCCGAGATGCAGTTCATCGACTTCATCACCTGCGGCTACGACATGCTCGTGAACTTCGCGGCGATGAACAGCTACCTGTTCGGCCGCGCCTGTCCGATCGTCGTCCGCGGTCCAGCGGGCGGCGGCACGCACGGCGGCCCGTATCACTCGCTGAATCCCGAGGCGATGTTCATGAATCGTCCGGGCCTCAAGATCGTCGCGCCGGGAACGGCGTACGACGCGAAGGGCCTGCTGAAAGCCGCGATTCGCGACGACAACCCGGTGCTGTTCATCGAGCACAAGTACCTCTATCGCCGCATCAAAGAGAACCTGCCCGAGGAGGACTACATCGTCCCGATCGGCAAGGCGAACATCCGGCGTCGCGGCAAGGACCTCACGATCATCACGTGGGGCGCGATGATCTACCTCGCCGACGATGTGGCCGAGGAACTGGCGAAGGACAACGTGTCGGTCGAAGTGATCGACCTTCGCTCGATTCTCCCGTTCGACGAGGAAGCGATCCTCGAGTCGGTCGCGAAGACGAATCGCGTGATGATCCTCCACGAGGCCCCGCTCACCGGCGGCGCCGGCGGCGAATTCGCCGCGCGCATCGCCGAGAAAGCGTTCGACTACCTCGACGCCCCGATCAAGCGCATCGGCGCCCTCGACGTCCCCACTCCCTACTCCCCGCCTTTGGAAGCGGCCGCGTTACCTGATAAAACACGAGTCCTCGCAGCAGCGCGCGAGCTGCTTGCATACTGATCAATGATGAAACGAGTGATGAGTGATGAATGATGAGTGATGAACCTCCACCCTCGGAGCGCCGTTCATCACTCATCACTCATCACTCATCAGTCGCGACGGAGCGAAAACCAAAATGGCACATGACGTCGTAATGCCTCAGATGGGCGAATCGATCGCCGAGGGAACGGTTTCGAAGTGGCTGAAGAAGGTCGGCGACAAGGTCGATCGGGATGAGCCGCTCCTCGAAATCTCCACCGACAAGGTCGACGCCGAGATTCCCTCGCCTGCCGCCGGTGTGCTCACCGAGATCCTCGCCAAGGAAGGCGATACGGTTCCGGTCAACGCCGTCGTGGCGCGCATCGCTGCCGAAGGTGGCGAGACTGCAGCCGCACCTGCACCGGCGCCTGCCGCAGCCGAGCCGGCCGCGCCGACTGCCGACGCCTTCCCGACCGCGGTGAACTCGCAGATCACCGATGCGGTGACGACCACGGTCAACCCGCAGATCACCGACGCCGTCGTGGAAAGCGACGCGCCGGAATCGGACGACGACGACAAGGTCGCGTCGCTCGACGAGCGTCGTCGCACGAAGTCGTCGCCGCTCGTTCGCAAGATCGCGGCGGAGAACAACGTCGACATCTCGCAGATCCCCGGCACCGGCGTCTCGGGTCGCGTGACGAAGAACGACATCCTCGACTTCCTGCAGCAGCCCGCGAAGCCCGCGGCTGCAGCAGCACCGGCACCTGCCGCGAAGCCCGCACCGCAGCCGAGCGCTCCGGCGCCCGCGCCGCAGCAGCGCGCGCCGCGTCCGACGCCGCAGTTCGCCGAGGGCGAGAACGTGCGGCTCGAGCCGCTGTCGGTCATGCGCAAGCGCATCTCCGAGCACATGGTCCACTCGAAGCAGACCTCGGCCCACGTGCACACCGTCTTCGAGATCGACTTCACCAACGTCGAGAAACTGCGCCGCAAACACAAAGACGCGTACGCCGAGCGCGGCGTGAAACTGACCTACATGCCGTTCATCGTGCAGGCAGTCATCGAGGGACTCCGCGAGTTCCCGATCCTCAACGCGTCGATGGATGACACCAACACGGTCTTCCACAAAGAGCTCAACATCGGCATCGCCGTCGCGCTCGAGTGGGGCCTCATCGTCCCCGTGCTCAAGCACGCCGACGAGCTGAACATCCTCGGCGTCTCCCGCGCCGTCAACGACCTCGGCGAGCGCGCGCGCTCGAAGAAACTCTCGCCCGACGAAGTGCAGGGCGGCACGTTCACGATCACCAACCCCGGCGTGTACGGCGGACTCTTCGGCCTCCCGATCATCAACCAGCCGCAGGTCGCCATCCTCGGCGTCGGCGGCATCAAGAAGCGTCCCGTCGTCGTCGAAACGAAGGACGGCGACTTCATCGCCATCCGCTCGATGTGCTACTTCTCCCTCGGCTTCGATCACCGTCTCATCGACGGCGCGATCGCGGATCAGTTCATGGCTCGCGTGAAGCAGATCATCGAAGCTGGCCAGTTCACGATGTAACCAGCGGAAACAACTCATCCTCGCGGGGCGGTTCATCTTTACGGTGATCCGCCCCGTTTGCTTTTTGTTCGCGCTCTCCCTCGCCGCCCAGGACGTCTACGTCCCGCCCGTGCCGATCGGCATCAAGCGCGAGGGCAAGACGCGCACACCCCGACCTGTCGCCTTTCCCGCCGAGGATCAACAGTGGGTTCGCTTGCGGACGCCCCACTTCGATGTGATCAGCAGCGCGGAGCCAGCGCGCACCGAAGAGATCGCGCGGAACTTCGAGCTTCTCGCAGCGACCTTGTCCGGCGCCGACGCGCGATTCGCGACCGGCGCGACGCCCGCGACCGTCTTCGCATTCGCGAAACGTCGCGACAGCCAGCCGTACTTCGATCTGCTTCTCGATCAGGAACGCGCGAGCGTCACCGGCTTGTACGTGCGGCACGACGGCGGCGGCACGATGTTCATCGACGCGGGCAAACGCATCGAGCGCACCGCGATGCACGAGCTCGTGCACGATCTGTTGCGACAGGGCGAGAACGTCCCGCCGTTGTGGCTCGAAGAAGGACTCGCGGAGTACATCGGCAACGCGACCGTGCAGAACGGCAAAGTCATCGCGGGCGACGTCCTTCGCGAGCACGTGCAGTTCCTGCAGCGACAAACACCGCGTCCGATCGAAGAACTTCTCGCCGTCACGTCCGCGACCGACTCGCGCTTCTACGCGCAGAGTTGGGCGTCCGTGCATTGGCTGATGCAGATCGGCGGCGCGAATACGTTCTTCGCGTTCCTGCGCGACGTCGAACGCAAGACGCCCGTGAGCGACGCGCTGCAAAAGCACTACGGCAAGACGACGGCGGACCTGTATCGCGGCAGTCTCAACGTCAGCGGACGCCGCGTCGAGATCGCAGTCCCCGCGACCTTCACGTTCGACGCGAAGGTCGCGCCGCTCGATCGCGCAACGCTGATATTCGAGCTCGGACGGTTCCTCAATCACGTCGCTGCAGCGGGACAAGAACCGCAGCGACATTTTCGCGAGGCGTTGCGTCTCGATCCGAAACACGCGCGTGCACTCGCAGCCGTCGGCGATTTCGAAGCGGCGATTGCCGCGGCGCCAAACGATGCCGACGTGCGACTCACGTACGCGGAGTCGCTGCTGACGCTCGCGATCGGACCGTTCGCCGGCGTGTTCGAATCGAAGCCCGGCGATGACGTGCGATTCCGCAAAGCGCGCGAAGTGCTCGCTCCCGTCGCCACACCACTGGCACATGGATTCATCGGCACGACGTACCTCGTCGAGTCCGACGTCGCGCCGGGCATCGCGCATCTCGAACGCGCGCCCGAACGTCCCGACTTCATGCTGAACCTGTACGCGATGTATCTGCGTGCGGGCGATCGTGCGAAGGCCGAGGCGTTGTACGAGCGGTTGCTCGTCAACGCGCGCGACGAGCAGACGCGCTTCGCCGCGCGCAACGTCCGCCTCATCGCGGAGACGAATCGCGCGAACGAGCTCGCACGCAGAGGCGATCTCGACGCAGCAGCGGCGATCATCCGCTCGATCGCGAACGGCAACCCGGACCTCGAGCGCGAAGCCACGCGACTCGAAGAAACCGCGGCGATCAACCGCCACATCCGGATGTACAACGACGCGATCGTCTACTCGAACGCGGGCAAGCCGAAGGACGCGCTCAAGGTCCTCGACGCGCTACTCGCCGTCGCGACCGATCCGGCCGTCGTGCGCGACGCGAAGAAGCTGCGGGCCGAGTTGAAGAAATAAGCCGCGCCGCATGGAAATTACCTCACCCAGCCACATGCGTCTTTGCGAGCTCCGTCGTCTCCATGTCGTCACCTATGAAAACGGGATGCAGGTCCAGCAGAAGCTGGTCGAGATGCGGCAGCGTGAAGAGATCCCCGATCAGCTCCTCCTTCTCGAACACCCGCCCGTGATCACCCTCGGGCGCGGCGGTGACTCCGGCAACCTCCTCGCGACGCCGCAGCTCCTCGAATCGGAAGGCGTGCGGTACTTCGAGACGACGCGCGGCGGCGACATCACCTATCACGGCCCCGGCCAGATCGTCGGTTACCCGATCGTCCACCTCGGCGAAGGCAAACGCGACGTGCGCAAGTACGTCACGAACCTCGAGGAAGTGCTGATCCGCACCGTCGCGGCGTACGGCATCACTGCCGAGCGCGTCGACGGGAAGCGCGGCATCTGGGTCGGCAACAACAAGATTGCCGCGATCGGCGTGCGTGTTGCGCGCTGGGTGACGTCGCACGGCTGGGCGCTCAACGTGAACACCAACCTCGCCCACTTCCAGTTGATCACGCCGTGTGGATTGCAGGGCACCGGCGTGACGTCGATCGCTCGCGAGACCGGACGCGCGATCGACATGAACGAAGTGCGCGAGATCCTCGCGGCGCAATTCGCCGAAGTCTTCGAGCGCGAGCTCGTGCCGCGACGCGAAACACTGCGACTCGTGAAAGTCCTCGTGCACGACGGCGATCGCGTGCTCTTGCTGCATCGCCGTCCGGAGCGCGGCAACTTCTGGCAGCCGATCACCGGCACCATCGAACCGAACGAAGATCCGCTCGCGACCGCGCGTCGCGAGCTCGTCGAAGAAACCGGCCACGCCGGTGATCCGCAACCTCTCGATCTCGCGCAGTCGTTCATGATCGAGTCGCAGTATCTCGAGGCGCGCTACTCGGATCGTCCGATCATCGCGAGCGAGGTCGCGTATCGCGCGGAGCTCGACTCGACGCTGCCGATTCGCATCGATCGTGAAGAGCACGATGAGTACGGCTGGTTTACGTTCGGCGAAGCGTATGAAAGGATCCGCTGGACCGACGATCGCGAGGCGCTCGAACAGCTCGCACGAATGATCCCGGCGACCACCACCTCATGACTCCTGTAAACAAGCGCGCCGGCGTGCGCCCCGACTGGCTCAAGATCCGCGTGCCCGGCGACCTCGCCGAGCTGCCGGTCTCACGACTCATCAACAACCTCGCGCTCAACACCGTCTGCCAGGAAGCGCGCTGCCCGAACATCTTCGAGTGCTGGAACGCCGGCACCGCGACGTTCATGGTTCTCGGCGAGATCTGCACGCGACGCTGCACGTTCTGCGCAGTCGGCCGCGGCAATCCGCTGCTCGCGGACAACGACGAACCACGCCGCGTTGCGGAAGCCGTCGAGAAGATGGGCGTGAAGCACGCGGTCATCACGATGGTGAATCGCGATGACATGCCGGACGGCGGCGCGCAACACATGGCCGAAACTGTGCTCGCCGTGCGGGAACGTACCGGCGCCGCGGTGGAAGTGCTGATCTCCGATCTCGAAGGAAATCGCGACGCGCTGCGCAGCGTGATCGCGTCGACGCCCGAAGTGCTCGCGCACAACATCGAGACCGTGCCGCGCCTCTACGCGCAGGTGCGCCCCGTCGCGAAGTATCAGCGCTCGCTCGATCTCCTGCGCTGGGCCCACGAAGAACGCACGCCCGGCATGCTCACGAAGTCGAGCCTCATGCTCGGCCTCGGCGAAACCGAAGACGAGATTCTCGAAGTCGCGCGCGATCTGCGCGAAGCCGGCGTCGACATCTTCACGATGGGCCAGTACCTCGCGCCGAGCGAAAAAAATCATCCCGTCCGGCGCTACTACACGCCCGCCGAATTCGAAGAGCTCGGCAACCGCGCGCGAGCGCTCGGCTTTCATCACGTCGAGAGCGCACCGCTCGTGCGCAGCTCGTATATGGCACACAGAGCGGTTGGCGGTTGACGGTTGGCGGTTGGCGGTGGACCACCGCCCTCCCACGAAACGCTTTCACGCGCGTGGAGGGGCGGTGGCCCCCCGACAACCGCCAACTGACAACCGCCAACCACCTTCAGCTATGATCCCTCCCCGATGCCGCGTGTGACGTTCGCTGATGAGCAGAAGTCCGGCGAATTTCCCGCGGGGCGATCGCTTCTCTCCATCGCCGGCGAGTTGGGCGTGCGCGTCAGCCAGGTGTGTGGGGGGGATGGTGCCTGCGGAACTTGCAGGATCGAAGTCATCAGCGGGTGGGAGAACCTCACGCCGCCGACTCCGGATGAAACGTACAAAGAGCTCGACCCACCGCATCGTTTGAGCTGTCAGGCGAAACTCGCCGGCGACGTGGTGGTCCGAGTGGCAAAGATCGAGTAACAGGAGCAACCATGACCGCAGTCGAAACCCCAAGCCTCAGCAGCGATCTCAGCGGGCAGCAGCTCGCGCTGCTCTATCAGTACACCGTCGAGGCGTACAAGACGTTCGAGAAGCTCGCCGAGAATCTGCCGAATCCGATGACGCGCGAGATGTTCAAGCAGTTCGCCGTCGACGAGCGCGAGAACCGCGACCTCATCGAGATGAAGGTCACCTCCTCGACCGGCAGCGCGCGCGTGCGCGTCACGCTCGGCGCGGACATGATCTTCAACGAGATCCTCGAGGGCCAGCTCTCGTTCCGCGAGTCCGCCGAGTTCCTGATCTCGCGCGAGAAGACGATGCAGCGCAAGTTGCGTGAGTTCATCGCCAGCGCCATCCCCGTCGATCGCAACCTGCTGATCTACCTCGAGGCCGTGAAGCGCGCGCACATCGTCGAGCTCGAGCGCGACCTCGAGCTCACGCGCCACGATCCGGACTGGTGGAAGCGCGAAGACGCCGAGTGGCGCATCGTGCACGGCGCTCCTTCTGCATGAACATCACCCTTTCTCCCGAAGCCGCCGCGCATCTCTCCGATGCCGGCGGCCGCCTTCTCCGCATCGCGTTCACGACCGGCTGCGGCGGATCGGGCTATCGCCTCAGCTTCGCAGACGGTCCCAACGATGACGATCGCGTGTTCGACGTGAACGGCATTCAGGTCGCGCTCGATGACATGGCCGCCTCCCGTCTCGACGGCGCCGTGATCGAGTACAACGAAGAGGAAGACGGCTTCCTGCTCGAACATCCGGACGCCGTGACCGCGGTCTGGTGCGGCTGATCGCGCTGGCGCAGCGTTCGCACTTTTGCGGCTCGTGAAACGAGTCCTCGCTGTGCTGCTTCTCGCGGCGTGCACGCAGTCTCCCGCGCCGCCCGCACGCGAGCAGACGGCCACGCAGACCGCCGAACGGAAACCCACCATGCCCCAGACTCTCAACGTCGTCGCCATCGGCGACTCGCTCGCCTACGGCGCGGGTGACGAAGCCAACGGAGGCGGGATCGCCGGCCGCCTCGAAACCGAGCTCCGCGCACACGGCGTCGCCAAAGCCGGCGCCGTGAATCTCGGCGTGAACGGCGCGCAGACGTCGGATCTCCTCACGCGGATGAAACAGCCGCGCATGCGCGACGCGATCGCGAACGCCGACGCCATCGTGCTCTCCATCGGCGCGAACGATCTCTTTCGCGCGCAAACGTCGCGCGAGGAAATCCTGCGCAATCCGCTCGCGATCGCGGAACGCATCCTCGGCCGCATCCAGACGATCGTCGCGCAGCTGCACGAGATCAATCCACGCGCACAGATCCTCGTTCTCGGCGGATACAACCCGGTGCCGCGGCACGAATCGGCGCAATTGATCAACCAGTACCTCGTGCTGTGGGATCAGGCGCTCGCGCAACAGTTCGCGCAGGACGAGCGCGTGTCCGTCGTGAAAATGGCGGACATCGTGACGGCGCAGCGTCTCAGCCGCTACGACTCGTTTCATCCCGGCGCGCAGGCGTACGACGAAGCCGCGAAGCGCATTGCCGGGATGCTGCTCGCGAACGCGGCGTGATCACGCGTTCGGAAACGCGGTCATCGTCTGAATTCGCCACTCGCCCGCTTCGCCCTGCGCGAACACGGCGGAGAGATGATGCGTGAGGTCGTACAGACGTCCGTGCGGCGCGCGTACGTCGTGCAGCACGCCATCGACGTCGACGACCGCGATGCCGGGTCGCACGTGATCGACCGCGGCGTCGAACATCTGCAGACGACTCACCGCCATGTTCGACTGATGTTCGCGCGCGAGCAGCTCGCGCACGGCCTGACGTCCGACGGCGCGCCAGCCCCACGGATGGTTCAGCACGCCGTCATCGAGCCACAACTCGGCCAGCCGTTCGGCATCGTGACGATCCCACGCATCGGCAAAGTTCCGCAGAATCGC
>DASVNL010000349.1:0-20862 GCA_036383875.1 Thermoanaerobaculia bacterium | reverse complement strand
CTCGACGATCACCTGCTCTTTTTGCAGCGCGGCCATCGCGCACGGTCCGGCTTCATTCGTCAGCGTGAAGTTGCGGATTCCTTCGATGTACGGGACGGGCAGACTCGGCGCGCACTGGCGCAACATTCGCCTGCGTTCGACGTCCATCAGGATGATCGAGCACAACGAACCTTCCGTCGTGTCCTCGACGAGGCGGCAGAGCGCGTCGAGAATCTGCGGTAGCGGACGGCCGCGCGCGACCATTTCCAGCAACTGCTTCTCTGCGGCGAGCAGTCCCTCGGCGCGTTTGCGATCGTCGATGTCGATCGTCTGTCCGTACCAACGCGTCAGCGCGCCGTCGTCGTCGTAGAGCGGCACGGCGCGGACGAGGAACCAGCGATATTCACCGTCGGCGCGACGCAGCCGCGCCTCGATCTCGCCGCGTTCGCCGGTAGTGAGAATCGATCGCCAATACGACTCGAGGCCATCCAGATCGCGCGGATGAATCGCGGCGCGCCAACCCCAGTTCGCGCCTTCCTCGAACGTCATGCCCGTGAATTCGAGCCAGTGGCGGTTCAGGAAGTCGATGGAGCCATCGGCCCGCGCCGTCCAGACCAGGCCGGGAATGGTGTCCACTGCGAGACGAAGTGCGTCGTTCAACGGGAGCCCCTGCTGCTCCGCGCATCATACTTGTATGTTCACAATCGCATCATCGGCAACGGGTGCAACGGATGCGCGCGCAGGTGCGCCAGCTCGAGTTGCACCAGCCTCTTGTGGAATCCGTGATTCGGCCACGCGTCGAGAATCTCGTTGATCGTTTCGCGCGCAACGCCGAAGGACAACAGGCCGCGCGAGACGTCCATCCAGTCGGCGCGACGAAATGCCTCGGCGAGATCGCGCGCATCGCGACGATAGGGCAGGACCTTGTGATGCTCGCGAATCATCTCCGCGATCTCGCCGATCCACTGCGCGCGTCCGGTGGATTCGAGGAACGACGTTGCGGTGCGGATCGACGGCGGCAGGTAGTCGAACGTGTGATCCGTCCAGATGCCGATGTCGTGAAACGCAGTCGCGACGGCGATCTTCTGTAATTGCTCCGCGTTCGGCGAGAGGATCGCAGCGCAGAAGTTCGCGACGCGATACGCGTGATTGCGATACGCGGTGAAATCGACGCCGATTTCACCGCGATGCGCATCGAGGATTTCGTCGAGGATCGCGATTTCGCGCAGCATGCTCGCTCCCTCGACTCAGTGTGTCACGCCCGCGCCTGCGCGTTGGACGTCGCAGCGGCCATGTGCACGCCGGGCATGCGTGCGTTGATCCAGCCGAGGATGTCGGCCATCACGACGTCGCGGTCGTAGTCGTTGAGGAGATCGTGGAAGTGGCCCTCATACAGCTTGAGGGTCTTGTCCTTCGATCCCGCCGTCTCATAGAAGAACTTGCTCCCCTCGGGCTTCGTCGCCTTGTCGACCGTGCCGTGGAGGATCAGCACGGGGATCTTGATCAGCGGGAACTCGCGCTTCAGTCGCTCGTCGGCGAGGACCATCTGCGCGACGGTGTGCGCGGGCTGCGTTTCGTCGCCGACGTACGGATCGTCGTTCATCGCCTGCACGACGTTCGGATCGCGTGAGAAGTCGGCGTTCTTGAGATGCAGGACTTTCGCGTGCGGCGTGATGTGGCTGATGCCCTTCAGCACCTGCAGGACGAAGTCAGGCGCCGGCACCTGATACGCGAAGCTCTCGCAGATGAAGCCCGAGAGCTCGGCCTGATGCTCGATGGTGTAGACGGACGAGATCACGCCGCCGGCGCTGTGGCCGAGGAGAAAGACGGGGAGGCCGGGCTCACGCGATTTCGCGATGCGCACCGTGTGCTCGACGTCGCTGACGTACTCCATGTAGTTGTCGACCCAGAACCGGTCGCCATCGGACTTGCCGCGTCCGCGCAGATCGAGCGCGTACACCGCGAACCCCGCGTTCGTGAACTGCTCGGCCGCCCAACTGTAGTAGCCGCTGTGCGAGTTGAATCCATGCACCAGCACCATCACCCCGCGCGGCGGTGCCTGCGGTTGCCACGTCCGGAGGAAGATGTTGAACCCTCCGACCCCAACGAACTTTTCTTCCGTGTTTCGAGAACCGTGCGCCATGTGCAGCCTCCTTCTTGATTGCCACACGCTAGCGCCCGCGCGTCGAGCCCGAATCCCTACAAGGAGGTATGCGGCGTAAATTCGTCAGGGAAGGCGTTTGCGCAGTGAATCGTCGAGCGTCGCGCATGAGCGTCGCACGAGCCTCACCATCGATGGAGTGAGCGCACCAAATGCCTCATCGACATCATTGCGACGATCCTCGAGCAATACCTCCAGAATCTGTCCGGCCTGACGGATGTCTTTGCGTGCTTTTGCGTGCTCCGAGACATTGCGACGTTGGGCAACCCAGAGTTTGTGGACGGCGAACCGCGCAGGGGAGGGAACGTTCACCAGAACTCCAGTCCCGCTGATGACCACGGCCTGCGTCGCGCCGGTCAGAAGATATTCGAGACCCGGCAAAGGGAGTGCGGCAGCGTTGAGATGAGGCAACAGCACGGGCCTGGCTGACTCACGAGAGCCCGGCGTCAGCAGGTCGACGCGCAGGTCTCGGCCCCTCACGTTGAACGATGTACTCGGCTCGCGTGCATCGAGCTCCGGGACAGCGACGAATCGCGGATCGGTCGCGAAGGTCTTCGAGGATGTCCGTGCGCATCTCACGCACGCCAATCGTGATTCGCGGGCGACCGACGTCGACCCAGCAATTCGCTGTAAAGCGTATGGGTCGATTCAGCCAGCCGCCCGATGGGCATGACGCATTACACGCAATGTCATGAATTGTGCGTATAAAACGATTTCTTTTATATGACGTGTATCATCTCAAGCGTGCGATACGACGGCGAGCACAAACAGAAGACGCGCGACCGCGTTCTCACGGTCGCGGCGCGGGCGATTCGGGCAGAGGGGCCGGATCGGGTGGGTGTGGCGGGGGTGATGCGGAAGGCTGGGCTGACGCATGGCGGGTTCTACGCGCACTTCGCGTCGAAGGACGCGATGGTCGCGGCGGCGATCGAGAAGATGTTCGATGAGTCGCATGCGCGCTGGCTTGCGGAAACCGAGTCGCGTGACGCTACGGACGGACTGCGGATGTTCATCGACTCGTATCTCTCCGTTGCGCATCGCGATGGCCGTGCGGTCGGTTGTCCGATCGCGGCGTTGCTCGCGGATCTGCCGCGGATGTCGGCGTCGTGCAGGCGCGCATTCGCGAACGGATCGCGACGCCTAAACGCGATGCTTGCGGCACATCTCGAGACGATGGATTACGAGGATGCGGATGCGCTCGCGGGATCGATCATCGCGGAGCTCGTGGGCGCTGTGGCGCTCGCGCGTGGCGAGCCCGATCGTGCGCGCTCCGAGAAATTGCTCGCGGCCTCGCGCCGCCTGTTGAAACGACGCCTGGGGTTGGAGGAACGATGAGCATAGTCAACGAAGTCGGTGCCGGTCTCGATGGTCTCGGTCAACTCCGCGCGATGCTTCAGGCGAAGCGCAAGCCCGGCATCGCGGAGTCGCTGCAGTTCGACCTCGTAGAAGTCGAGAAAGGGAAGGCGCTGTTCGTCGGCACGCCGGGCGATCACGCGTACAACCCGATCGGCATGGTGCACGGCGGATACGCCGCGACGCTGCTCGACTCCGCATGCGGTTGCGCCGTGCACACGTGCCTCAGCGCGACGCAGTCGTACACGACGCTCGAGCTCAAGGTCGCGTTCCACAAGACCATCACGCGCGAGACCGGACCGTTGCGCGCGGAAGGAAGCGTCGTCTCGATGGGGCGTCGCGCGGCGTTCGCGGAAGCGAAGCTGCTCGACAGTCAGGGAAAGTTGTACGCATCCGCGACGTCGACACTGCTCGTGATGGATCGCGTTTAGCGCAGCACGCGATCCATGAACGTCGCGTGGTCGCGCACGTAGAATGGCCGCAGGTGGCTCATGTCGCGATAGATCGCGCGGCCGCCGATCGTGCCCGGACACACGCCGTTCGCGCAGAACTCCTCCAACGGATCGATCACCACCGCGCCTGCGCGCAACGCTGCCGCGCGAACCGAGGCCGAGGTCGACATCTCGCTGCGCAGCGCATCCTCGGCGCGAAGTTCGCCATCGCGACGTGAAACGATTCCGCGCGGATCGAGCTTCGGCGACGACGGCCCGTCGAGCACGACGAACACGCGCTTGCCATCGCGCACGAGCGCGCGGATCTCGTTCTCGAAGCGCGTCACCGCCGGATCGTTTTCGCGACCGCGCAGGTAGTTCCCCCAGAACGCACCGAAGACGACCGTCTTCACGCGCGGATCGCGCATCTCGCGGAACGCGAACTCGAGGTACCGATGACAGACCTTGCCGCGCTCGACGTCGAGCCCGGGCAGCGGCGGACATCCGCCGTTCGTCGCGAAGCGCAACTCCGGACCGCGCGGCAACACGTGCAGCCGCGGCCAGTACTGTTCAAGATGCGAGTCGCCGATGAAGAGCACCGCGCGCGGCTCGGTGCCGGGCTCGGTCGAGCGCGTGAAGCCGCGCGTCTTGCCGAAGTTCTCGCCATACGGATACGTCCAGTCGTTCGCGGCGGTGATGAGGTCATTGATCGCGGGACTGGTGAGTCGCGCGTCGATCGCTCCGAATCGCGCGGCCAGTCCGACGCACGCGACGATGACCAGCACCGCGCAGACGAACATCAGGCGCGGTGAGAACGACGTCACGCCGCGAATCGGACGCTCGACGAAACGCCACGTGAGGATCGCGAGGATCACGGACAGCGCGACCATCGCGAACGTCACGATCGGAGTGAGTGGCGCGCCGGTGTAGATCCGCGCGAATGTGAGCGCCGGCCAGTGCCAGAGGTAGAGCGGATAGCTGATCAATCCGACGAACACGAACGCGCGATTCGCGAGGACGATCCGATTGAACGAAGCGCTGGGTCCGGCTGCGATCACGAGCGCCGCGCCGAGGGTCGGCAAGAGCGCCCAGACGCCGGGGAACGATTGCTCCCGCACGAACGCGATCGACGCGAGGAGCAACAACGCGCCGCTCCAACTCACGAGCTCCGCGGTGACGCGTCGCGTGATCCGCATCGCGGATACTGCGAGCACCGAGCCGATCGCGAGCTCCCACAGTCGTGTGAACGGGAGGTAGAAGGTGTAGACGGGATAGCGATCGAGCGCCCAGACGTTCAACGCGAACGAGAGCAGCGTCGCGATGATCAGCATCGCCATGCGCGTGCGTCGCGAGGTCTTCCACAACGCCGCGAGGAACAACGGCCAGACGAAGTAGAACTGCTCTTCGACGCCGAGGGACCAGAGGTGGAGGAGCGGCTGCACGTGCGCGCCCCAGTGAAAGTAGCCGGCTTCGCGCGACAACGCGATGTTCGAAATGAACGCGGCGCCGGAGAAGAGATGCTTGCCGAAGTTCCGCCATTCGTCGGGTAACAAAATCATCCAGCCGGCGACCGCCGCGACGACGAGCATCGCGGCGAGCGCAGGAAAGATGCGCCGCACACGACGCAGATAGAAATTGCGAAGCGTGAACGTATCGGCCGCGAGATCACCGGCGATGACGCTGGTGATCAGATAGCCCGAGATGACGAAGAAGATGTCGACGCCGACGAAGCCGCCGGGAAAGAGCGACGGCACGGCGTGGAATCCCACCACCGCCGCCACCGCGATCGCACGCAGTCCGTCGATGTCGGCTCGGTACTTCGGACCCGCTCCACTCACTCGCCGCGAGTGTAGCGGAGGACGAGCAACGTGCTCGTCCTCCGTTCGATCACGTCATGGATAGAACGGCGTCGAGTCCCACACGCCGACGGGCATCACCTTGAACCCCTCGTACATCACGAGGGTCATCTGTGACGATCCATTCGGCGCATTGTCCTCGGGACGAATGATGTGGTGCAGACCGCTGTAGTACCAGACCACCGTGTCCGTGTTCTGCGTCGCGGGTGCATTTGCGACATACGTCGGCAACATCGAGCCGTCCGTTTCGTTCCAGCGATACGGCGTGACCCAGTACGTGAACCACGTGAACGGTTCCTGGTGATACGGCGTGCCGCCGCGATCGGGCATGAACATCCAGCCCGACTGTTTGCCGCCCGGCGTCTTGAGCGTTGCATCGGTGATGTGCATCGACGTGTACGCAGTCGGATCCCAATGGAAGCCGGTGGCATTCGCGACCGGCGTCATGGAGTCGAATCCCTTCGCGCCGATCTCTTTGTGCGCCATGTGCGTGACGGTGTCGCAGCACGCGCCATTGAGATCGATGTCGAGTCGCCACAGCGGACCGTGCACATGCGTCGCTTGTCCGGCGGGCACGCCGGTCGCGCCGACTCGACTGCCGAACACACCGTCGTCGCGGAACGTCCACTCGATGATGTAGTTGTAGTTCGCTGCCGCGATGACGCTCCACAGCACGAGCTCCTGTCCGCGGCGCGAGCTCGAATCCCACATCCACATGATTCCGCGATCGCGGACTTCTTTGCAGGTCTCCTGATTGGGTCCGATGATCTGACCCGTGCATTGCGCCTGCGATAGCGGGACGGGGCCGAAGCTGTACGTGATGTCGTGATAGCGCGGGCTGCCCGGGTGATACGGCACGAACAATTCCGCGAGGCGACCGTCGTACATCACTTTGATCCAGTTGCCATTGAGCGTCGGCCGGAACCAGAGGCCGGTGATGACGAGTCCCGGTCCGTCGACGAATTGCCAGCACAGACGCCAGCGCGAAACTTCGGTGCCCGAGGTCGGGAAGCGCTGTTCGATGAAGTACGGGCTCGAGCATGTCTGCTGCGCGGAGGCGACAGGCGCGAGCGTCGCGACGATCGCACCAACGAGCAGAAGCAGGATTGCGCGTTTCATTGCCGTCCTCCTTCCCCTCGGGTGTAGACGCGTCTTGCGGTGAGATCGACCGTGACTTGATTGATCGCGATGTACTGGCCGCCGCTGCGGAAGAAGAGCGTGACGCAGCGATGCGTCGTGCACGGATCGTCCGGATCGACGCCGCGATCGGCCACGCCTTCGATTGCGTCTTCGCGCAGGTTGCGCGCAACGCCGCGACGCGCGACCTGGAACTTGCGCGCCGCGTCCGCACTGCCGAGGATGCGCTGCACCGCACTGCTCTCACGCGCGAGCGTCGCGGCCATCTCGATGTCGCTCGGGCCGATCGGAACGTTGCGCTCCGTGAGCCGCGTCGCGTCGACGACGGCGCCGCGTCCGAGGTCGACGAGCACGCGCGCGCCGCCGCTCTCGCGATCGTTGTGAACGACGACTTCCGCGAAGCGACCCGTCGGCTCGCCGTCTTCACGCGATTGTTTCGGAGAAATGAAGTGAACGTAGATGACGCGCGGCTGTTCACCGGCGAATGCGATGACGCGCTGATCCTTCATCGCAATGTCGCCGGCGGACGCCACCTCCCTGGGCGTGAGCGGATCGAGGGGAAGTGGCCTGTCTTGCGCGAGCGCGATCAGGCCGGAACTGAAGAAGAGAAATAGAGACAGGAAACGTCGGGCCATATCGTCCTCCTCATAGAAGGAGTGACGGAGATCCGGATTTCACGACTTGGCTGGTGCGATCTGTGCGCGACGCATGAGCCATGCGCCCGCGACGCAGACCATGCAGCCCGCGACTGCGAGTGCCGATACGTGTTCATGCAGCACGACGACGCCGAGGAGCAATGCGACGCCGGGGATGAGGAACGTGGCGGCGGAGGCGCGCATCGCGCCGACGCGGGCGGCGCCGACGGTGAGCATCACGTGCGCGATCGCGGTGCCGAGGGCGCCGAGGGCGATCAGCGAGAGGAGCGCGCGCGGAGTCCAGTGCGCGTCGAGAAGATCGGGCGCGCCGAGAGGCGCGGTGAGGATGAGCGCGATGGCTTGCGCGCGCCAGATCACCGGAAGCGCGCCGTACTTTTGCTGCAGCGGTTTCGCGACGCCGAGGGCGAAGCCGTACGACAGGAGCGCGGCGAGAATCATCACGACGCCGATCGTGCTGCTGCGACCTTCGTGCAGCGTCGGCAGTGCGATGAACGCCGCGCCGAGCATGCCGACGGCGACGCCGATCGTGATGCGGCGTGACGGGAGTTGCCGCTCGATCACGGCGGTGATGATCACGGTGAACAGCGGGATCGCGGCGTTGAGCATGCCGGTGAGCGCGGACGACACACGCTCTTCCGCGAACGGGAAGAGCGTGAGCGGGAACGCGAGCCACACGACGCCGAGGAGCGCGATGCGTGGCCAGTCGGCGCGATCGACGCGACGCCACGCGGACGGGAAGGCCGCTAGCGTGGCGAAGCCGATCGCGATCCGTACGAACGTCACGCCGGCCGGCCCGATCGCCCGCAACCCCTCGGCGATGAACAGGAACGACGCGCCCCAGATCACGCCCGGGATCACGAGAAACACCCAGTCGGGTATCGCGCGGCGCGAGGACGTGTTGATCGGCGCGACGATGCTCGTCATTGCGCACCTGCCGGTTGCAGCGAGGATTTGTAGCCGCCGGGCACGAGCCGTCCGGCGATCGAGAGGCGATTCCATGCGTTGATCGCGGCGATCGCGAGCGTCAGGTCGCTCAGTTCCTTCTCGCTGAACTGCGTGCGCGCTTCGTCGAACGCCGCATCCGGGATCTGTCCGGCCAGCGTCGTCACGGCCTCAGTCCACGCGAGCGCGGCGCGTTCGCGCGGCGAGTAGTACGGGCACTCGCGCCACGCGTCGAGCGAGTAGAGTCGCTGTTCGTTCTCGCCGAGGGCGCGGAGGTCCTTCCAGTGCATGTCGAGACAGTATGCACAGCCGTTGATCTGCGACGCGCGCAGACGAATGAGATGCAGGAGCGTTTCTTCGAGTCCGGACGCGGCCGAGTACTGATCGAGAGCGTCCATGGCTTCGTAGATTCCGGGAGCCGTTTTTCCGTAGTGCAATCGCGTTTTCATGTGCTGAGAATAGAGGGGAGCTGGTCCAATCAACAGATCCATTTACGGTATTCTGACTGGACCACTTTCATGACGAAGCGCACCGCCGTTCTCGATCTGGTGTTGCCGCCGCGCGCGCCGCGGACGCCGGCGTCGCGCTGGCTTTACGACGCGCTGCGCGCGGAGATTCTCGAAGGACGACTGCGGCCCGGCGCGCGACTTCCCGCGACGCGCGACCTCGCGACGCAGTACGGCTTGTCGCGCGGCACGATCGTCACGGCGTTCGAGCTGCTCGCGGCCGAGGGGTACGTCGAGGGGAGCACGGGCTCGGGGACGTTCGTCAATCGCGTGCTGCCCGACGAGTTGCTCGAAGCCGGACATCAAAGCGCGACGCGCAAGACGTCCGCGACGAAGATGAAGCGTCGCATCGCGGATCTCCCGGCGCCGTTCCCACCGTTCGCGCCGCGTCCGATTCGCGCGTTTCGCACCGACACGTCCGCGGTCGATCTTTTTCCGATGCCGTTGTGGGCGCAGCTCACCGCACGCCGTCAGCGTCGCGCATCCGCGAACATGCTCCTCGGCTGCGACGCCATGGGATATCGCCCACTGCGCGACGCCGTCGCGGACTACCTGACGACCTCGCGCGGCGTGCGTTGCACGGCCGATCAGATCGCGATCGTTTCGAGCGCGCAGGAAGCGCTCGATCTCGTCGCGCGACTCGTGTTGCAGCGCGGCGATCGCGCGTGCATCGAAGATCCCGGCTATCCCGGCGCGTCGTACGTGTTCGAGGCGGCGGGCGCGAAGGTCAGCGCGATCCCGGTCGACGATGAAGGCTTGCAACTGCGACGCGCGCAAATGCGCGGCGCGCGGCTCGTGTACGTCACGCCCGCGCACCAGTTTCCGATCGGCGCGACGATGAGCCTTCCGCGACGGCTCGCGCTGCTCGAGTGGGCGCGCGAAAACGGCGCGTTGATTTTCGAAGACGACTACGACAGCGAGTATCGCTACTCCGGCCGTCCGATTCCTGCGCTGCAAGGGCTCGATCAACACGGCCTCGTGTTGTTCTCCGGCACGTTCAGCAAAGTGCTCTTCCCGTCGCTGCGACTCGCGTATCTCGTCGTGCCGCCGGATCTGATCGCGGCGTTCGACAACGCGATCGCGCTGACGAAGCGACACGCCGCGCTGCTCGAACAGGCGGTGCTCACGGACTTCATCGCCGAGGGACATTTCGGGCGGCATCTGCGGCGGATGCGACAGGTGTACGGCGAGCGGTTGTCGGTTCTGATCGAACAGGCGCGCAAGCGGCTCGACGGACTCGTCGAAATCTCGGCGATCGAAGCCGGATTGCAAACGGTCGGCTGGCTCGCGCCGGGCATCGACGGCGAAGCAGTTGCGAGCGCCGCGGCGTCGCGCAATGTCGAAGTGACGCCGCTGTCGCGCTACAGTCGCAGGCCGTTGCAACGCGATGGATTGCAGCTCGGATTCGCGGCCGTCGACGCGGACGAGATCAAGCGCGGTGTGCGCGAGCTCGCTACTTTGCTGGAGTCGCTGCGACGCTGAGGTCTTTCTCCGACATGCCGGTCGCGCCGGTGAGGAGGTTTGGCGGGATGTGGCCGGAGTCGCCGATGGCGATGACCTTGAAGCGACCGTCGGGTTCGACGCGAATCGTGGTGAAGCTCGCGTGCGCGACGGACATTTCGAGCCACGCTTTCGTGTCGACGCCGAGGGCGCGGGTGACGAGGTAGCGCGTCACGTTCCCGTGGCAGACGAACAGCTCGCGGCGTTCCGTTCCGACCGCGGGCACGAAGCGCTGCGCGAAGAGCGCATCGAGCTTCGCCGCGCACGCGGCCATGTCCTCCGGTTTTTCCTTCGCGATGATTTCCTTGCGACGCGTGTCCGGCGTGCATTCCGCGAGGTCAGGGAGGATCTCGACTTTCGTGTTCAGCTCATTGGCGATGGCTTGCGCGGTTTCGCGTGCGCGCGTCATCGGACTCGCGTAGAGCGCGTCGAACGAGCCGGGCATGCCCGCGAGTCGCGCGGCCGCGAGCTTCGCTTGCGCAGCGCCGAGCGGCGAGAGGCCAGGTCCGGGCGTCGTGTCGCCGTCGGAGACGTACGCGCCGTGTCGCACGATGATGATCGTGCGCGCCGCGGGTGCGGGCGCGTCTGCCGCATGCAGCGACAACACGGCGAGGACGACGAAGACCAATCGTGCAATGCGCATGGCGCGGAGGATAACGCGCGGCGCCTTTTTACACACGACTGACACCACACCGTTCCTTCGCGATCTACGTTGAATCGCGGAGGTAACTGAGACATGAAACGCATCCTCTTGTCGCTCGTTGTCACGCTCTATGCGGCGACGGCGCTGGCCTGTTCGCCCGTCAAAACCAAGGCGCTGGTGCAGAAGCCGAAGCCGGTCATTCAACTCGCGATTCTGCTCGATACGAGCAACAGCATGGACGGTCTGATCGATCAGGCGCGCACGCAGTTGTGGCGCGTCGTGAATGAATTCGGCACGGCGCGAAAAGACGGCGCGATGCCGGAGTTGCAAGTCGCGCTGTACGAATACGGCAACGACAGTTTGCCCGCGGAAGGTGGTCACATCCGGCGCGTGCTGCCGTTCACCACGGACCTCGACAAAGTGTCGGAGGAGTTGTTCGCGCTGAAGACGAACGGCGGCCAGGAGTACTGCGGCCAAGTGATCGGCGAGGCCGTGAGCGGCCTGCAGTGGAGCGCGTCCGCGAATGATCTGAAGGTGATCTTCATCGCGGGCAACGAGGAGTTCACGCAGGGCAACGTCGACTTTCGCAAGACCACCGCGGCCGCGGTCGGACGCGGAATCATCGTCAACACGATTTTCTGCGGCGATCAGTTGCAGGGAAAACAAACGCAGTGGGGCGACGGCGCGAAGCTGGCCGAGGGAAGCTACGTGGCGATCGATCACAACGCGGAGATCGTCGAGATCGACGCGCCGCAGGACGACGAGATCGCGAGACTCGGTGCGAAGCTCAATGAAACCTACATCGCGTACGGCGCGAAAGGCGTCGAGGGGATGACGCGCCAGAACGCGCAGGACAAAAACATCGCGGTGCGCAAAGGCGCGAACGTGCAGCGCCAGATCGCGAAGACGTCGGCGAATTACACGAACAGCTCGTGGGATCTCGTCGATGCGTCGAAGAGCGGCTCGGTCGAGATCGAGAAGGTGAAGACCACCGATCTGCCGAAGGAAATGCGCGGCATGAGCGTCGAGCAGCGCAAGGCGCATGTCCGCGCGACGGAGCAGAAACGGACGGAGATCAAGGCGCAGATCGCAAAGCTCGATGCGGAGCGGAAGAAGTTCGTCGCGGAGAAGCGGAAGCAGTTGCCCGCGGCGGCGAGCACGCTTGACGAAGCGATCATCCAGTCCGTGCGCGCGGCCGGCGCGAAGCGCGGCTTCACGTTTTGACAGCAACGGATCATCGAGGTCGTGTTTAATGATCGGCCTCGATGATCGTTCACCTCATTGACGGCACGTACGAGCTCTTTCGCCACTTCTATGGCATCCGCCGCGGCAGTGCGACGCCACCGCGATACAGCGCGGTGGCGGGCGTGCTCAACACGGTCGCGCAGATGATCGAGCAGGGCGCGACGCACATCGGCGTCGCGACGGATCACGTCATCGAGTCGTTCCGCAACGATCTCTGGCCCGGCTACAAAACCGGCGCGGGAATCGATCCGCTGTTGAAGGCGCAGTTTCATCCGCTCGAAGAGGCGATGAGGGCGATGGGCGTCGTGACGTGGGCGATGGTCGAGCTCGAGGCGGACGACGCACTCGCATCGGCGGCGTGGCTCGCGTCGCAGGAGGAGCGCGTCGAGAAGGTCTGCATCTGGACGCCGGACAAGGATCTCGCGCAATGCGTCGAAGGCGATCGCGTCGTGCAGATGGATCGTCGCAGCAATCAGATGCGCAATGACGCCGGCGTGCGCGAGAAGTTCGGCGTGCCGCCGGAGTTCATCCCCGATTACCTCGCGCTCGTCGGCGACGCGGCCGATGGCTATCCCGGCATCCCGAAGTGCGGCGCGAAAACGGCGGCACGTTTGATCGCCAAGCACGGCGCGATCGAAGATTTTCCACCCGAGGTCCTGGGCAGTCAGCTCGCGAACGCGCTGCTCTTCAAGAAACTCGCGACGCTGCGCATCGATGCGCCGCTGTTCGACGACGTCGACGAGTTGCAGTGGCGCGGTGCGACGCCGGAGTTCGTCGCGGTCGCGAAGAAGTTCGGCGATGAGCGATTGATCGCGCGCATCGCCGCGCTTTCGAAAACCTGACGTTAGTGCGCCTGCGCTTCGACGCGATCGCGGCCGCCTGATTTCGCGCGATACAGCGCGGCATCCGCGGCGGCGACGAGCGAGAGGGGCGTGATCGGTGCGGCGCCGTTGCTTGCGGAGACGCCGAGGCTGGCGGTGACGATGCCGGAGTCGGTGCCGGTGTGGCGGATGCTGGCCTCCCGCACTTTGATTCGCAACGTCTCCGCTTCGGCCGTCGCCGCGTCGAGGTCGACGCCGGGCAGCAGCCACGCGAATTCTTCGCCGCCGAATCGTGCGGCCAGCCCGCCGCGGGATTCGGTTTGTTCGCTGAGCACCGCGGCCACCGCGCGCAACGCTTCGTCGCCGTCCTGATGTCCCTGCGTGTCGTTGAGGCGTTTGAAGTGATCGAGGTCGATGAGCACGAGCGACACCGGCTCGCCTTGCTGACTCGCCATCGCGCACGCTTCTTCGAGCGCCTCGTCGAAACGCCGCCGATTCGCGACGCCGGTCAGGCCGTCAACGTACGACAGCGCGCGCAGTCGCACGTTCGCGACGGCGAGCTGGCGGTTCGTGTCTTCGAGCTCGCCTGCGATGCGATGCACGTCTTCGTAGGCGCGCGCGAGCTCTTCGTTCTTGCGTGCGCGCATCGCGGCGACGCGCAAGCGGATCGCGCCCCACACCGCGGCCGCGAGCAGCAGCACCGCGAGCAATCGCGCCCACCACGTCTCGAACCACTGCGGTGCCACCGTGACCGCGAGTCGCGCTTCGCCGGTGCTGCGCACCCCGTCTTCGTTCGTCGCGATCACGCGGAACGTGTAGTCGCCGGGCTCGAGCTTCGTGTAATGCCCGACGCGATTCGCACCGGCCGCGACCCAGTCGCGATCGTAGCCTTCGAGCATGTAGCGGAACGTGACGCGTTCCGGCGCGCGAAGGCTGATCGCGGTGTAGCGAATCTCGAGTCGTTGCGTCCCAGGTGGAACGCGCAGCGGACCATCCGGTGCGGGCGCGCCGTCGATCGTCGCCTCTTCGACATGCACGGGCGGCGGGACGGTGTTGCGACGACTCACGTTCGAGTCGACGACGGCGATGCCGCGCGCGGTGCCGACCCACAAGCGTCCGTCGCGCGCACGGATCGCGGCGGGGAAGGCGGCGTTGCATTCGACCGACGGCATTCCGTCCGTCGTGCCGTACACCGTTCCGGAGAGGTCGCTTTTGACGCCGCGCATCGCCGCGAGCACGCGATCGCGACTCACGCGATACAAGCCGCGGTTGCTCGTCATCCAGAGGTCCTTGCCCGCGCCTTCATCGATGATCTGAAACACGACGTCGTCGTGCAGGCCATCGCGACGTGTGAGCGATTGCACGCTGCCACTCGCGAGATCGAGTCGCGCGAGTCCGCCGCCGGACGTGCCGATCCACACGCCGCCGCCGCTCGCATCCGCGGCGAGGCTGAACACGCGATCGCTTTCGAGTCCGTGTCCGGTGCTCGCGATCTGTCGCGCGTTCGCGCCGTCACGATTGACGCGCCACAAGCCGGCGCCGTCGGTGCCGACGAAGAGATCGCCGTTGGGCAACGCGAGCAGCGGTCGCAGTTGTCGTCCTTCGAGCTCCTTCACGGACGTCGCTTTGCCATCGCGAACGTGGACGAGTCCTGCGGTCGTGCTGATCCACAAACGGTCCGCGGTCTCGACGAGCGCGCGCACGCGATTGTTCGGCAGGCCCGCGTTCTCGACGGTGATCGGATCGATGAATTTACCGTCGCGCAGTCGCACGACGCCGCCGCCATCGGTGCCGAGCCACAGACTTCCATCGCGACTCTCGGTGAGCGCGTAGACGGTGTTGTGCGGAAGGCCATGCGCATCGGCGAGACATTGCACGGGCGAGGGGATGACGGTGCACAAGCCGCCGCCTTCGGTGCCCGCGAAGACACGGCCGCTGCGATCCTCGAGCATCGCGCGGATGCCGTCGACGGCGAGTCCTTCCTTGCGCGTGTAGGAGAGGAAGCGCGTGTCGCTGAGTCGCACGAGGCCGCCGGTCGTGCCGACCCACAACGAGCCTTCGCGGTCTTCGATCATCGCGCGCACGACGGGACTCGGCAGACCTTCGGCGACGCCGAGGACTTCGGTGCGACCGTTGCTCCATCGCGCGAGTCCGGCGTCGGTGCC
This sequence comes from Thermoanaerobaculia bacterium, assembly GCA_036383875.1. Lineage (GTDB taxonomy): Bacteria > Acidobacteriota > Thermoanaerobaculia > Gp7-AA8 > Gp7-AA8 > QHVT01. Next base: position 5,467 of record DASVNL010000349.1, on the reverse strand, counting down.
GATCCAGAGGCTGCCGTCTTTGTCGCGATGCACGGCGCGAATCAGATTGCTCGGCAAGCCGTCGCGCGTCGTCACGGTGCGCACAATCGCGCCGTTCTTCCACGCGACGAGGCCGCCGCCATCGGTGCCGATCCACAACACGCCGCTCGGATCGCGCATCAGCGTGCGCGCGAGGTCATTGGGCAATCCTTCGCGCGTGGTGATGGTCTCGACGACACGCGAGTCGCGCCAACGCACGACGCCGCCGCCATGCGTCGCGACCCACAAGCCGCCCTCGCCGTCGCTTTCGAGCGCCCAGACGCGATCGGTCGGCAAGCCGTCTTTGGTCGTGAATCGTGTGATGGTTTCGCCGTCGATCCGCAGCAATCCGCCGCCGGCCGTCGCGATGTAGACCGCGCCATCCGCACCCGCATGCATCCCGCGCATCCGATCCGATCCCAACACGTCGGCGTGAAACGCTTCGATCTTGCCGTTGCGCAGTCGCGCGAGTCCGCCGCCGTACGTGCCGATCCACAACGTCCCATCCGGCGCCTCGAACAGCGACGAGATGAAGGAGCTGCGCAACGCGGGCGCGGACTGCCGGTCGCTGACGACGTACCGTACGCCATCGAACCGCGCGAGTCCTTCTTCGGTCCCCATCCAGAGGTACCCGTCGCGCGTCTGCACCATCGCGTCGATCGTGTTCTGCGGCAGCCCCGACTCACTCGTCCAGACCGACAACCGCGACTGCGTCAACGCGCGATGCGGATCGAGCGCAAGGGCTGCCGTCGCGACGAACAGCGTCGCCACGAGCATCGTTGCCCAAATCCCCGAACGCGACCGATCCACGAGTCCGCATTCTAGCGATTCGTCACGGCTCGAACGCCAGCGCCAGCGAATGGAACGTCTGTTCGGATGCGCGCTCCGTGAATTCGGCGCTGCGATTCACGATCGTGTATGCCAACCGGATCGAGTGCACGCGAATCGAAACCCCGATGCGAGTGTCGTACACGAAGTCCTTTCTGTTCACACTCGGACCATCGCGAAAGAACCCCCCATCCAGCGTCGCGTTGTTGATGACGTACCGCGCATCGCCTCCGACCAGGCCGTACGCTTCAAATTTCGGGCGCGGCTCGTAGCGCGCATCGCGCTCGATCGGTCCAACGGGAAATCCACGGACGTTGCGTCCGAAGCGCAAAGTCGCACTCAGCGAAGGGTGGGTATTGAGTGTCCCGAGTGTGAAGCCAGGGCTTGCGATGACATCGGCGTGATCGTTCGATCCAATGGGGAAGCGCCGGTTGTACGCGTAGAGAAGATTGACGATCGGCTCGTTCCTCAGTTGCTTGTGCCAGCCGATCGGTTGGACGTCGTATCCAATCAGCTGATGCCAGCGTGACTGAATGTAGTGCGCTCCCGCGGCCTGCCCGAGGATGCCGAGCTGTCCTTCGAGGACGTGCTGAAGATTCTTACCATCGTTCAGTCGAAGCGTTGCCGACGCAAACATCAATCCCGCCCAGGGCCGGTCCGGACGACGGCTGACGATATCGATGCGCAGCGGCGTGTAGAACTGGTGCGTGAATCCATACGACACCGCGCGCGTCCGTGGGCCCTCGCCACAGAGTGTGCTTCGGCAATACAACTTCTCGACGTTCTGCGCCCATTGATGCTCTCCCGGTGATCCGACGTCGAGCCGCAAACCATTCGTGTAGTTCTCGTCGGTGAACTCGCGCGTGATGAATCCGAAGCTGTCGTTCTCCCACCGGAACATCACGGAGCGTCGCTCGGACTGTTGCGCAATGGCGGTGGCAGCGAAGAGAAGGGTCCACGCAACGACGAGATTTCGCATATACGTAGGAGTGCCGCGAATTCTGTTTTCACGACTACTACAGTCTTCGGGTCGATGCGCTTGCGTAAGGCGTAGACCGTTTAAGTCACCATTTCTCTCAGAAGCTCGCCGCCTCGGCGAACGGCATCGTGAATCGAATCGTTGTTCCGTTGCCGGGCGCGCTGTCGATCTCCAGCGATCCGCGAATGCTCGCGGCGCGCTCGCGCATCGTCGTGAGTCCAAACCGTGGGAACTCGCCGCGCGTGCTGGCCTCGGGGTTGAAGCCCGCGCCGTCATCGCGGACGCTGACTTCGAGCTGGTCGCCGCGCTTGTGGACTTCGACGCGCGCCTTCGTTGCGCGCGCGTGCTTGCGCACATTCGTCAGCGACTCCTGGATGATGCGCACGATCTGCAGCTCGACGGATGTCTGCAGCCGCAGATCGGCGTCGATCGACAGTTCCGTCTGGATGTCGCTGTGGTTTCGCCACTGCTGCAGAAACTCGCCGAGGACTTCTTCGAGCGTGCGATCTTTGCCGGGCAGCGTACGCAATCCGACGATCGCTTCGCGCACGTCGCCGTACGCCTGTCGCGCGGACACCGCGAGCTCGTCGAGTTGTGTGCTCGCTTCGTCCGTTTTCCCGCGACGCAGATATTGCTTCGCGGCTTGCACTTTCGTGTTCACGTAGCCGAGGACTTGCGCGAGTCCGTCGTGCATCTCGTGTGCGATGCGGAGTCGTTCGCGCGCCGTCGCGATCTCCGCGGCTTGCGCGTGAAGATGCGCGTTGTCGATCGCAAGGCCGGCTTGCACCGCGAAGCGATCGAGCGTTTCTTCGTCCTCGGCGGTGAACAGCGAGCCATCGTTCTTCTCGCTCAGATAGATGTTCGCGAGGAACGGACTCTTGCAGGTGATCGGCACGGCGAGCAGCGACTCCATCACCGGATGGTTCGCGGGAAATCCCATGGACCGCGGATGGCCGGTGACTTTCGCGAGTCGAAGGTGTTGTCCTTCGTGCAGCACGACGGCGAGAACGCCGTGGCCGACGGGCGGTGGTCCAATCGCGTCGCGTTCTTCCTGCGTGATGCCGGAGGTGATGAACTCGCGGATGTTGCCTTCGCGATCGATCACCGAGACCGCGCCGTACTTCGCGCCGACGAGGTTGCGCGCCTGCTCGACGACTTTGTTCAACACGATGCTGAGCGAGAGCTCCGATGCGATGTCGAGTCCGGCGCTGTGCAACGCGAGCAACTCGCGATTGCGACGTTCGAGTCCTTCCTGCATCCGCGCGACGAAGCGAAAGATGATCGCGGAGAACGCGAGGATCGCGGCGACGACCACGCCATTGAGCACGAGGCGTTGCCAGAGAAGGAGTTCGCCGAGGATGAAGTGCCGTGCGGCTTCGAGCGCGATGAGCGCCAGCACCGGCGTGATGGTGGCGATGAGCTTGAGGTGCTTCAGCGTCATGATCAGCGACAGGTCGCTGAAGACCGAGTCTGCACCGGACTGCGCGGTGCGCGGCTCGGTCACGACTGTCCTCGGCTGGGCGTTGTGACTTCCAGCGTGAGATCGAAGCGCACCGTGAGCGTGTCGCGTGCGCGGATCGCGCCGAACAGCGCGGTCGGCGGCGTCACGTTGAAGTCGGTCATGCGCAGCGGAAGATCGGCGCGAATGCGAAACGCTTTGCGCGAGAGCCGCTGCGCGGAGACCGTGAGGTCGATCGTGCGCGTCACGCCGGCGAGCGTGAGATCGCCGGTGATCTCGGCGTGATACAGACCCGAGTCGATGTCGTGGCGGATGCCGCCGCGCATCGTGCGAAAGGAGAATCGCACCGATGGATGCGCACTCGACTTGAGGGCGCGGCGCATGTCGCTCTCCATCACGCGATTGCCGCAGCGGAACGTCGTCACCGGAATCGCGAGCTCGAATCGCGGCTCGGGGAACCGTCCGCGCGACGGGTTCGCCATCCACACGCCGATGTTCCCGTCTTCGACGCGATCGATCACTTCGTTGATGTGCTCCGCGGACGTCGCGACGAGCATGAGCGCTTCGATCGCTGTGCCGCGGCACTGCCAGTTCGTGACGTTCGACGAACCGTCCAACACCACGGCGCTCGCAGATCCGGCCGTGAGCTGCGTGGCGCCGGCCGCGAAAACGACCGGCGCCGCAAGGAACATCGCGAGGAGGGGAAGGAGTCGCATGGTGGATCTCAGTTCGTCGCTTCGACGACCCAGCGGAACGTGACCTTCACGTCGTTGCCGGTTTTGATCGTGCCGAGCATCGCGGTGGGCGGCTTGATCCCGTAATCCGACATGCGGACCGGCAACTGTCCCGTGAGCTTGTAGGTGCGGTTCGCATCGCGCGTCCCAGTGATTTGCATCTCGACGTCGCGCGTGACGCCCGCGATCGTGAGTTTGCCGCGCGTGTTGAGCACGAACGTCTCGCCCGGTTTCGCGAGCACTGCGCTCGTGAGCGCGTAGCGGATCGCGGGATTCGCTTTGGCCTTCAGTGCGTCGGCCATGAGCTGGTCCATCTTCGCGTGCTCGCTCTTGATCGACGTCACCGGGATCGTGATGACGACTTCGGACTGCGCCGTGGCGTTCGTCCACTGTTCGATCGGCGGCGCGGTGATGCTGCCGTTGATCGTCGTGCCTTGCATCGTCCACGCGTGCAGCGACGATGTGCCGTCGATGCGTACGAATGAGCCGGTAGCAGGTGTGAAGCGATCGGCGACTGCGACTCCTGCGAGGAAAACGAGCAGGGCGATGCCGGAGAAGGTGATGCGGGTCATGGTGTGCCTCCGTGTAGATCGCGCGGGTTAGAAGGCGAAGGAGACTTCGGCGACGAAGCCGTTGAACTCGGGGTCACGCCAGGCCTGGATGCCGTTGTTGACCACGTCGCCCTGGCGGAATCCGCTGTACTTCTGGGTGACGTATTCGAGTTTCATGAGCATGTTCTTCGTCAGCCAGAACCCGCCGCCGACCTGGAGGCGATTGACCTTGCCGTCCGTCTCGCGGCCATTGAGCATGTCCGTCGTCGCGGCGCTGTAGCGCGCGGCGGCATAGAGCGCGGGCGTGACTTTGTACACGACGTCGCCGGCGTAGTAGTTCCAGGTTTCTTCAGGCGTTCCTGCCGCAGAACCATTGATGTCTTTGTCCTGCGTGCGGCCGTAGTGACCATAGAACTTGATCGGGGAGCTCGCGTCGTCGTAGGTCAGGTCGAACTGTCCGGCGCTGAATTTCTCACCGGCCTGCGGGAACACGTTGCCTGGTGCCTGTCCGCCGCCCATGACGCCTGCATACCGTTCGCCGCTGCGATTGCCGCTGAACATCTGCAATGCGCTGCCGCCTGCGGCCTTCGTCGGATTGTCGCTGTTGTTCGCGGTCATGTAAGAGACCGAAGCGCGGACCGGTTTGATCGGATAGAAGTACAACTTGCCGTTCACGGCGAATCCACGTCCGACGTTCCAGTCCTCAGTGGTCGTTCCGTTGTTCGCGCCGACGAGCCAGCCGTAACGCGTGCCGGGTTTGCTCGACACCTGCATGCCGATGCTGACGATGTTCGGATCGACGACGAAGTTTCCGACGAGCGGGTTCTTCTGCACGATGGCGTTGTTGGACCGATGGTCTTTGTTGTCGCCGAAGTCGACGAGGAAGTGACCGGCTTTG
>DASVNL010000348.1:0-12078 GCA_036383875.1 Thermoanaerobaculia bacterium | reverse complement strand
TCATGCGAGCTCGAACCGTTCCAATGCGGTGTGGATTGCGCCTTGCGGATGAAGTTGGCTGTTGAAGAGCGTGACCGTGTCGACGCGAAACGTCGCGGACTCGTAGTCGCGCAGTGATTTGCAGAACAGGTCGATCGACGCCGGCGGCCAGTTGTCGCGCAGACGCATCAGCGTGAGGTGCGCTTTGAAGTCGCCGCGATCGAGCGTCACACCGTTCTTCGTCACGACGTCGCGCACGACGCGGGCGATCTCATTGAACGGCTGCTCGGGCGTGATGCCGATCCAGCCGACGCGCGCGTGTCGCGAGTTCGGAAAGAATCCGCTGCCGCGCAGTTGCGCGTCGAACTTGGGCAGCATCGCGAGTTGTTCGCGCAAGGGCGGCGTGATTTTCGCGAGCAGCATTTCTGTTTGATCACCGAGAAACGCGAAAGTCAGATGTTGCGTCTCGGGTTTGACCCACGATGCGGGAGGCAGACGCGATTTGAAGCGCGACACGCGCTCATTGAGGTCGCGTAGGACCTCCGCTGGGAAGTGAGTCGCGAGAAAGAGACGCATTGTGCCGGCGGATCGGCGGCAATTATAGGACTGCGCTCAGTCGCCCCGGCCTGCAAGAAATTCGGGTGTGAAAATCTCTGCGATTTTCTCTTCGGGCAACAGGTTCTTCTCGCGCAGCAAATCGGGGATGCGCCGTCCAGTGCGCGCCGATTCCTTCGCGAGCTCGGCCGCGGCGGCATAGCCGATGATCGGATTGAGCACGGTCGCGAGCGACGGGGAGCTGATGTAGTACGCCTCGCAACGTTCGCGATTCGCGGCGATTCCGCGGATGCATTTGTCGACGTACACCGGCAGGAAGTTCTTGAGGATTTCCATCGAGAACGTGATCTCGAATGCCATCAGCGGCATCATCACGTTCAGTTCGAGTTGCCCCGCCTGCGACGCGTATGCGATCGCTGTGTCGGCGCCGATGATGTGGAACAGCACCTGGTTCATGCACTCGAGCAGCGACGGATTGACCTTGCCCGGCATGATCGATGAGCCGGGTTGCACCGCCGGCAGCACGATCTCCGCTAGTCCGGTGAGTGGTCCGCTCGCGAGCAGGCGCAAGTCGTTCGTGATGCGCGTCAGCTCCAATGCGAGGTTGCGCAACGCCGCGGAGACCGCGACGACAGGCAATTGCGATTGCATTGCTTCGCGCAGATCGTCGGTGGGTTTGAATTCGAGGCCGGTCGCGTCATTGAGATGCTTCACGACGACGGCGCGATATCCGCGCGGCGCATTCATCCCGGTGCCGGTCGCGGTCCCTCCGATGCCGAGCGTCTGTAACTCGACCGATGCTTGCGTCAGCAGTTGCGTCGAACGTCGCATCGCGGCGGCGTACGCTTTGAACTCCTGGCCGAGCGTGACCGGCACGGCGTCGGCGAGATGCGTGCGTCCGGACTTGATCACATCCGCGAACTCGTCGCCTTTCGCATCGAGTGCGTCGATGAGCCGCTGTAGTTCGGGCGTGAGTTGCTGCAACAACAACAGCGTCGCGACGCGAATCGCAGTCGGGAAGACGTCGTTCGTCGACTGCGCCATGTTGACGTGGTCGTTCGGATTGACCGGCTTGTATTCGCCGAGCGTCCCGCCCAATGAGACGTTCGCGATGTTCGCGATCACCTCATTGCAGTTCATGTTGAACGACGTCCCTGCGCCGGCCTGAAAGACGTCGACGACGAAGTGCTTCCGGTGATTGTCGAAGTCGCCGAGGATCCGATCGCACGCGGCGATGATGGCGTTTGCGCGCTCGTCGTCCATCGCGTGAAGTTCGCGATTTGCGAGCGCTGCCGATCGCTTCAAGTGAATGAACGCGCGCACGAACAGCGGATGCTCGCGCAGTCCGCTGATCGGATAGTTGTCCACCGCGCGCTGCGTCTGCGCGCCGTACAGCGCGTCATCGGGGACTTGAACTTCACCGAGGGTGTCTTTTTCGACTCGCATCACAACTCGGCGCGCGCAACAGTCAGGCCAGTTACGCCTTCAGCGCAGCCAGTTTCTCGCGCGACTCTTCGAAGACTTGTTTGTGCAGCGACTGGCCGTGCGCGTCCATCGTGACGATGGCCATGAAGTCTTCGACCCAGAGGTGCCAGATCGCTTCGGGCGAGCCGAGGTCCATCCAGTCGACGCCGTCGACGCGTTTGATCGATGCGGCGCAGACCTGCGCGGCACCGCCGATCGCGTGCATGTAGACCGCGCCGTACTCCTTGCAGGCCGCGAGAGTTTTCTCGCCCATCCCGCCTTTGCCGATCACGCCGCGGATTTTGTAGTCGCGGATGACTTCGTGCTGGTAGGGCTCTTCGCGCGACGACGTCGTTGGGCCGGCGGCCTTGCAGACCCACTGATCGCCTTCCTTCACCATCACCGGACCGCAGTGATAGATGATCTGGCCTTCGAGGTCGACCGGAGGTTTGACGCCTTCGTGAATGCGGTGATGCACGGCGTCGCGGCCGGTGTAGAGGCGGCCGGTGATCGCGACGGTGTCGCCGACGCGCAGCGTGCGGATCGTCGCTTCGTCGATGGGCGTGGTGAGTTTGACGAGCGCCATCAGTACAGCCACTCCGTCACGTTGCCGTTGAGATCGAGCTCGGCGCCGCGGCGCCGGAACGCCCAGCACATGTACGCAATGGAGACGAAGAACGACGCCGGCAGTCGATTGAGCTTGCCGATCTTGCACGCGAGGAGCGTGGTCTTGCCGCCGAAGCCCATCGGGCCGATGCCGGACTGGTTTGCCTTCTCGACCACGCGCGCTTCGAGTGCGGCGAGCTCGGGATCGGGGTTCTCGTCTTCCATCGTGCGGAGCAACTGTTCTTTCGCTTCGCCATAGCCGGTGCCGCGATCGCCGCCGATGCAGACGCCGAGGATGCCGGGGCCGCAGCCCTGGCCCTGAGCCTGGAGGACGCAGTCGAGAATCGCGTTCTCGACGCCTTTGAGATCGCGACCGCCGAGGTTCGGGTGGGGCAGCGAGTACTGCGCGTTCATGTTTTCGCAGCCGCCGCCTTTGAGCATCAGCTTCACTTCGACATGCGACTCGCGCCACTGGTGAAACTTGAAGACCGGCGAGCCGGGTCCGGTGTTGTCGCCGGTGTTCTTGCCGGTCACGCTGTCGACGCTGTTCTGTCGAAGGTAGCCTTTCTTCGTCGCGGCGCGCACGGCTTCGGTCGCGACTTCTTCGAACTCGAGCTGGTCGTAGCCGACCGGCGTGTGCACGTAGAAGAGGATCGTGCCGGTGTCCTGACAGAGCGGCAGCGAGTTGTCGCGCGCGAGGACGATGTTGCAGCCGATCACGTCGAGTGCGACGTCGGCGTTCGAGCCTTTCTCTTCCTGCGTGCGCGCGCCGGTGACGGCGCTGACGACGTCCTGCGGCAACTGCGTCGACGTGCGACGAATCAGCTCGAGGATGCTTTCGAAAAGGGCGGACTGCGGCTGAACGGAATGAAGCGGTGCGGTGGCGCTCATGCGGCGGGTTCTCCGGACGCGAGTCTATAACGCCGCGAAGGCCGGAGCGATTTCTACCAGTGGATGACGGTCAGCTCCGCGATCGAGTCGAAGCCGCGGTCGTTGGTCAGGAGGGGAAGGTTGTGTTGCAGGCAGAGCGCGGCGATCCAGAGGTCGTTGACTTTGGCGATGGAGAGCTTCGTGACGAAGCGAGAGCGGAGGATCCCGTAGTCGCGAGCCGTTGCTGCATCGGGAGCGAGCACGGTGCGCGTTGCGATGAACTTGTCGATGGAGGTGACGTTGGCGTCGCGCTGTTTCGAGGAGTACGCGCCCGCAAAGAGCTCGCCGAGAACCGGCAGCGGGATGATCGCGTCGGGGCCGGATGGAAGTGTGGGAACGTCGCCATCACGCAGGTCCGCGATGATCGAGTTGCTGTCGAGTGCAGTACGGCCGGTCATTTCTCGGTCGGAAACATCTCCTCGACGATGGCTGCGAGCTCGTCGCCAGCTTCGCCCTTGAGGATTCCGCGAGTCTCGTCATGCGATGGATCGGGGTTCGGCGATGCGAGTTGAAGACTCACCTCGTCGGGAGTGCTCACTCCTTCGAGTCGCTCACGAAGTGTGAGGGTCTTCGTTTCCGGGTCGTAGTCGGCAAAAACAATCCTGCTCATGACCATTCGCAACATACGCGCGAGGAGAAACCTTCGCAACCGGTGCGGATCTCGCATCGAGGGCTGGGGCTTTTGTTTTATTCTTCGCCGCGGAAGGGGGCGCACGAAACGAATTGACGACTCAGGAGCTTATCGAGGCGCAGCAGAAAGAGAACGATTGGACGGTCGAGGATGCGAGCTCGCTCTACATGACCGACCGCTGGGGGGCGGGGTATTTCGACATCGCGGCGAATGGCGACATGACGGTCGCGCCGTTGCAGTCGAAGGGGAGTACGGTGCCGATCATCGACGTGGTGCGCGAGGCGCAGTCGATGAACCTGGCCACACCGCTGCTGATTCGCTTCCAGGACCTGTTGCGGCATCGCGTCGAGATGCTCAATCGTGCGTTCGAGAAAGCCATCACGGAGCACAGCTACCGCGGCGCGTATCGCGGCGTGTTCCCGATCAAAGTCAATCAACTGCGTGAGGTCGTCGAAGAGATCCTCGACGCGGGACGTCCGTTTCATCACGGCGTCGAAGTCGGATCGAAGCCGGAGATCTTCGCGGGACTCGCGGTGCACACCGATCCCGAGTCGATCATCATCTGCAACGGCTACAAAGACCGCACGTACATCAAAACCGCGCTGACCGGGCGGAAGCTCGGCAAGAAGGTCATCCTCGTCGCCGAGAAGGTGTCCGAGGTGGCGATGATCACGCGGATCGCGGCGGAGATGGGCGTGGAGCCGTGGATCGGACTGCGCGTGCGACTCCTGTCGAAAGGCGCGGGCAAGTGGGCGACGTCCGGCGGCGAGCACGCGAAGTTCGGACTCTCCACCGCGGAGATTCTCGAAGCGATGGAGATCATGAGCGAGGCGAACATGGCCTCCGCGTTCAAGCTCCTCCACTTCCACATCGGCTCGCAGATTCCCGACATCCTGACCATCAAGCGCGCCGTCCGCGAGGCAGCGATGTATTACGCGAAGCTCTACAAGAGCGGACACAAACTCGAATACGTCGACGTCGGCGGCGGACTCGCCATCGACTACGACGGCTCGCGATCCACGTTCCACTCTTCGATGAACTACTCCGTCGAGGAGTACGCGAACGACATCGTCTACAACATCATGGATGTGTGCGACGACGAGAAGGTCCCGCATCCGATCATCGTGTCGGAGTCGGGACGCGCGACCGTCGCGCATCACTCGGTGCTCGTCGTGCAGGCGTTCGGCGCGATCGAGAAGACGCCGATCGAGTCGCGGCAGATTCAGGCGAAGGATCACAAGCTCGTGCGCGAGCTGATCGACGTCGACAGCTCGCTCAACGCGGACAGCGTGCAGTCCGCGTGGCACGATCTGCAGCAGATCAAAGAACAGGCGCAGACGATGTTCGAGCTCGGCCTGCTCGACCTCGACGTGAAAGCGCGCGTTGAGTCGTTGTACTGGCAGACCGCGGAGCGCATTCAGCTCATCGTGCGCGGCATGGACAGCGAGGACATCCCCGAGGATGTGCAGAACCTGAACATGGAACTTGCGGATCAGCACATCTGCAACTTCTCCGTGTTTCAATCGCTGCTCGATCACTGGGCCCTCGGCCAACTGTTCCCGATCGTCCCCATTCATCGTTTGAATGAGCGGCCGTCGACGGAGTCGACACTCGTCGACATCACGTGCGACTCGGACGGCAAGGTGTCGAAGTACATCGATCTCAACGATGTTCGCGAGACTCTCCCGCTCCACGAGATCAAGCCCGACGAGCCCTACTACCTCGGCATCTTCCTCACCGGCGCCTATCAGGACATCATGGGCGACATCCACAACCTCTTCGGCCGCGTGAACGAGGTGCATGTCTTTCTCGATCCGGACGAGGAGTCCGGCTTCTACATCGAGGAGGAGATCCCCGGCCAGCCGATCGGCGAAGTCCTGGCGATGACGCAGTGGGACTGGCGCGACCTCGAGAAGCGGATGAAGCAGCAGATCGACGTCGCGATCAAGCAGGATCGGGTGAAGCCGAACGAAGGGATGAGGTTGCTGCAGGACTTCGAGCGAGGCCTCAAGGATCAAACTTATTTGACGTTTGAATAGGTTGTACGTCCCCTCCGGAATCGTCTTTTCCAGTGCTTCGTTACACTGTCCGCTCACAACGGAAACAGGAGAACAGACTCATGCGTAAGACTCTCGCGCTCAGCATCATCGTGCTCTGCCTTTCGGCGGCGAATGCCTTCGCCGGTGCCGAGGCGCGCGCGACAGGAAAAGTCGTCGACGCGGCGACGGGTGAGGGCATCGCCAATGCCGTCATCTCGTGGGATGCCACGGAGATGAAGAAGGTCAAGGGCGAGACCAAGACCAAGGCCGACGGCAGCTACGCGATCTTCATCCTCGACGGCACCATCCGCTACAAGTTCGTGGTTTCGGCCCCGGGCTACATGCCGTACGAAGAGACGATCAAGTTGCAGATCAGCTCGACCACCGAGAAGAAGTTCCAGCTCGACAAGGTCGGGGCCGCTGCGCCGAAGCAGGGCACGACCGAGACGAAGACCGTGATCGATCCGGGCGCCGTTGCGTACAACGAAGGTGCAGATCTCGCGAACTCCGGGAAGCTGCCGGAAGCGCTGGTGAAGTTCGAGGACGCCGTGAAGGCGAACCCCGAGCTGACGGCCGCGTGGATCGCGCTGGCGAAGACCGCGTACAAGACCAAGGCGTATCCGCGTGCGATCGAGGCGGCCAACAAGGCGCTCGAAGTCGACGATGACCAGCCGGATCTCTACACCGTGCTCTACCACGCGTACACCGCGACCGGCGACAAGGCTGCAGCCGCGAAGGCGCAGGCCAAGATGCCGAAGAACGCGAGCGGTCTCTTCAACGAGGCAGCGCGTCTGATCAACGCCGGCAAGGACGGCGAGGCCGAGGCGATGCTCAAGCAGGCCATCGAGGCGGATGAGACGTTCTCGCAGGCGTACTACGAGCTCGGCATGATCTACGTCCGCGGCGGCAAGAACGCCGACGCGAAGACGAACCTCACGAAGTACCTCGAGCTCGACCCGAACGGCAAAGACGCCGCGACGGCGAAAGAGATGCTCAACTACGTCAAGTAAGCGTCGCGTTCGCGACGAAGTAAAACGGCGGGCTCTCAGCCCGCCGTTTTTGTTTTCGTCAGACGAGTGCGGGGACGCTCTCGGGCTCGTACGCGAGGTTCGGCGCGAGCCAGCGTTCCACGTCCGCGACCGACATCCCTTTGCGTCGCGCGTAGTCTTCGATCTGATCGCGACCGAGCTTGCCGACCGAGAAGTAGCGCGCGTTCGGATGCGCGAAGTAGAGGCCGCTCACCGACGCCGCGGGCATCATGGCGAATGATTCGGTGAGGCGGATGCCCAGCTCTTCTGCGCCGAGGAGGTTGAAGAGCGTCTGCTTTTCCGTGTGATCGGGCGACGCCGGATAGCCGGGTGCGGGGCGAATGCCGCGGTACTTCTCGGCGATCAGCTCTTCGCGCGACAGTTGCTCGTCCGACGCGTACCACGACGTGCGCAGGTCGCGATGCAGCTTCTCCGCGAGCGCTTCCGCGAGGCGATCGGCGAGCGCCTTGGTCATGATCGAGTTGTAGTCGTCGTGATCCTTCTGGAACTCGGCGACGAGCTCTTCGACGCCGATGCCTGCCGTGACGGCGAAGCCGCCGACGTAGTCGCCGTCGGGCGCGATGAAATCGGCGAGCGCGAGATTCTCGCCGGTCGTCGTTTCCTGCTGCTGGCGGAGCGTGTGGAACGTCGCGTTGCCGAGGAGGACGTCGTCGCCGTCGCGACGTGCGGGCCAGATGCCGTACACCGCGCGCGCTTTGAGCAAGCGCTTCTCGATGATCTCCGCGAGCAATTTGCGCGCGTCGTCGAACAGCTCCTTCGCGCGCGGCTCTTCGAGAATCTGCGGGTAACGTCCGCGCAGTTCCCAGGTCTGGAAGAACGGCGCCCAGTCGATGTACGGCTCGATCGATTCGAGCGGGACGTCCTCGAGCACGCGCACGCCGGTGAACGGCGGCGGCGTGATGTTCGTGAAGTCGAGCTTCAGGCCGCGCTTGCGTGCGTCGTCGATCGGAAGGATTTTGATCTCGCGCTTCTCGATGCCGTCGCGGAGCTTCGCGTATTCGGCGGCGACGTTCGACGAGAACTCTTTGCCGCGTTCGGAGAAGAGCGAGCTGACGACGCTCACCGCGCGCGACGCGTCGAGCACGTGAACGGTTGGGTTCCCATACTTCGGCGCGATCTTCACGGCGGTGTGAAGCTTCGACGTCGTCGCGCCGCCGATGAGCAGCGGGACGCGGAAGTGGCGGCGCTCCATCTCGCGCGCGACGTGGACCATCTCGTCGAGCGACGGCGTGATGAGACCGGAGAGGCCGATCGCATCGACTTTTTGTTCCTGCGCGGCGTCGAGGATTTTGTCGGCGGAGACCATGACGCCGAGGTCGATGACTTCGTAGTTGTTGCAGCCGAGGACGACGCCGACGATGTTTTTTCCGATGTCGTGCACGTCGCCTTTCACCGTCGCGAGCAGGATCTTGCCGCGCGCGGAGACGTCACCGGATGCGAGCTTCTCCGCTTCCATGAACGGCAGCAGGTACGCGACTGCTTTCTTCATCACGCGCGCGCTCTTCACGACTTGCGGGAGGAACATCTTCCCTGCGCCGAAGAGATTGCCGACGACGTTCATGCCGTCCATCAGCGGTCCCTCGATGATCGAGAGGCCGGTCGGATATTTCTTCCGCGCCTCCTCGACATCGGCGTCGATGAAGTCGACGATGCCTTTCACGAGCGCGTGCGAGAGACGTTCTTCAACCGTGCCGTGACGCCACGCTTCTTCTTCCTTCGCTGTCGCGGTCGATTTGCCTTTGACCGTTTCGGCGAACGTGACCAGGCGCTCGGTGGCGTCGGGGCGGCGATTGAGCAGCACGTCTTCGACGAGCTCGAGCAGATCCTTCGGGATCTCTTCGTAGATGCTGAGCTGTCCGGCGTTGACGATGCCCATCGTCAGGCCGGCGCGGATCGCGTGATAGAGAAACGCCGCGTGCATCGCCTCGCGGACGACGTTGTTGCCGCGGAATGAGAACGAGACGTTCGAGATCCCGCCGCTCGCGTTCGTGAGCGGGAACTTCTCGCGAAGCTGGCGCACCGCTTCGATGAATGCGATCCCATACGCGTTGTGCTCTTCGATGCCCGTCGCGACGGTGAGCACGTTCGGGTCGAAGATGATGTCGGTCGGATCGAAGCCGACTTCATTGACCAGGATGTCGTACGCGCGCGAAGAGATCGCGACCTTGCGCTCGATCGTGTCGGCTTGTCCCTGTTCGTCGAACGCCATGACCACGACGGCGGCGCCGAAGCGCTTGCAGAGTCGCGCGTGTTGTTTGAAGACCTGTTCGCCCTCTTTGAGCGAGATCGAGTTGACGACCGACTTGCCCTGTAGGCACTTGAGGCCCGCTTCGAGCACCGACCATTTCGACGAGTCGATCATGATCGGGACTTTGGCGATGTCGGGCTCGGAGGCGATGAGGTTGAGGAACTCCGTCATGAACTTCTCGGAGTCGAGCAGCCCCTCGTCCATGTTCACGTCGAGGATGTTCGCGCCGCCGTCGATCTGCTGCTTCGCGACGCGCAGCGCTTCGTCGAGATTGCCTTCCTTGATGAGCTTCGCGAACTTCGGCGAGCCGGTGACGTTCGTGCGCTCGCCGATCATGAGGAAGTTCGATTCGGGCGTGACGGTGAGCGGCTCGAGGCCGCTGAGGCGCAGGTGCGGCTCGATGGTGCCGGGCACGCGCGGCGGCAGCGTCGCGACGAGCTCGCTGATGCGCTTCACGTGATCGAAGCCGGTGCCGCAACAGCCGCCGACGATGTTGATCCAGCCGTTCTCCGCGAAGTCGCGCAGCACGGCGGCCATCATGTCCGGCGTCTCGTCGTAGCCGCCGAGTGCGTTCGGCAGTCCGGCGTTCGGGTAGCAGGAGATGTAGATCGGCGCGAGCTTCGCCAGCTCTTCGACGTGCGCGCGCATTTCTTCGGCGCCGAGCGCGCAGTTGATGCCGACCGCGAGAAGCGGCGCGTGCGAGATCGAGTTCCAGCAGGCCTCGACGGTTTGTCCGCTGAGCGTGCGGCCCGAAGCGTCGGTGATCGTGATCGACGCGATGACGGGCAGCGTGATGCCGGTGTCGTCGAAGTACTTCTGGATCGCGACCAGCGCCGCTTTGAGGTTCAGCGTGTCGAACGTCGTCTCGGGGAGGAGGATGTCGACGCCGCCGTCGACGAGTCCGCGGACTTGTTCGTAGTACGCGTCGACGAGCTCGTCGAACGTGACGCCGCGGAAGCCGGGACGGTTCACGTCCGGCGAGAGCGACGCGGTGCGATTCGTCGGCCCCATCGCGCCGGCGACGAAACGCGGCTTGTCGGGCGTCGAGTAATCATCGGCGGCGCGACGACAGATCTCCGCGCACGCTTTGTTGATTTCGTAGACGTACGGCTGCAGGTCGTAATCGGCGAAGGAGATCGCCTGGGAGTTGAAGGTGTTGGTCTCGATGATGTCCGCGCCAGCCGCGAGGTACTTGCGATGAATCTCGTCGAGCACTTCGGGCGCGGTGATCGAGAGCACGTCGCTCGCACCTTTGAGGTCGCGCGGATGATTCGCGAATCGTTCGCCGCGGAACTTCGACTCGTCCAGTCCATACGTCTGGATCTGCGTGCCCATCGCGCCATCGAGCACCAGGATGCGGCGGTCGAGCAGTGCTTTCAGTTCAGCGGTACGGTTCGGTTGTGCCATTTCGAGATCTCCGGAAAAACAAAAAGCCCCGCCACAAGTGCGGGGCCGCTCGATAACAAAGCGTGACGAGTGCCGGCGTCTTTAGCTTTTTTTATCCTGGTTGCAAGCGGCCCGCAAATCACTCCAGGTGCGGCGAGACTACGCCTCGCAATACCGACTGTCAAATACGCGCGTCTCAGCAAGAACTGGAGGAAATGATGAAGATCGCTCTGCTACTCGTCATGGCCGCAACGCTCCCGCTGTCCGCGCAGTACGGACCTCCCGCGAAGGATCTGGAGGAAGCATCGTTCTATGTGCGCGAGATCACGCGGCAGATCGAGCCGGCGATCACGGAGGCGCGCGATCAGGCCGAGGTGTTCGAGACGGTGTCGCGCGCGACGAACCGGTTGGCGGGAGTGAAGCCGGCGGAAGAACTCGCCGCCGCGATCAAGATCATCGACGACTACCTCGAGCGTCGCGAACGGAGGGAGCGTCCGCTGTCGCGCGAAAACGAGCGTTCCATCGCGAGCGTGCGTAAGGAGCTCGAGCTCGCGCAACCGCCGTACGCGATCGGCGCGCTTCGCGAGCGGCTGCATCACGAGTTCGTGCACAATCTCGAACGGCAGGCGCTGCGCAATCTTGCGCGGCTGGAAGCGCTCGAGCTGCAATGGACCAATCTGCGGGCGCGCCTTCTCGATCCCTGCGAGAAGGACATCCTGCGCGGCGTCCGGGAGACGGCAAAAGAGCTCACGCTCGAGTGAACTATGATCCGCTCATGACCTCCGCCACCGAGACGCCGATTGCCCACACCGACCCGATCAACGCCCAGATTCTCGCGGTGTCGGAAGATCGGATTCAGGGCTTCGTGCGCGATCCGTTCGGCGACATCGCGGCGCAATCGGGACTCGATCCCGAGCTGGTGATGGAGCGCGTGCGCGCGATGCTGCGCGGCGGCACGATTCGCCGCGTACGCCAAACGCTGATGGCCACGAATCTCGCGGAAGGCGCGCTCGTCGCGTGGCAGTTTCCCGCGGACAAACTCGACGAGGCGTTCGACTTCATGTTTCGCGAGGACCCGTTCTCGGGCCACGTGGTCATCCGCTCGACGGACGCCGCGACGCCAGGCTCGAACTATCGGCTCTGGACGACGGTGAAGGTTCCGCAGGGCTACTCGATCGAGGAGCACTGCGC
>DASVNL010000347.1:0-1857 GCA_036383875.1 Thermoanaerobaculia bacterium | reverse complement strand
TGAATGGAATGGCCGCCGCCAGGGTCTTCTTCGCCGCGTCGTACTGCCCGGTTTCGTAGAGCGCGACGGCATGGTAATAGCCGTAGGGCTCCTCACCGCGCTTGAGCGCGCCGAGGTTTTTGAACGCGATGATGGCGCTGCTGAAGTCGCGGGCGCGGTACAAACCCTCGACGACGCGCAGCATCGACTCGCGATCGAGTCCCGGCGACGCGAGGACTTCGTTGTACAGCTTCCGCGCCTCGGCGAGCTGCGCGCTCGTGAGCGCCCGTTCCGCCGACGCGATGCGCGCCGCAACGTCCTTCGCGGAGAGCGGCTGCTTCGTCGCGGTCTGCGGGGTCGCCGGCTGCGGCTTCACGACCGGAGGTGCGGCGGGCTTCGTCTCGACCGGCTTCGTCTCGACGGGCTTCGCTTCGATGGTCTTCGGCGGCGCGGACGTCGTCGTCTGCGCGGGAGTCGGTGCAGGCTTCGTCGTCGCGGGCGCGGGCTCCGGTTTGGCCGGAGTCGTTGTCTGCGTCTGCGTCTGGGGTTTCGCCGGCTGCGGTGCAGGCGGCTGCGTGGTGGTGTTGGTCTGCGGCTTCGCCTGCGGAGGCGGAGTCTGCGTCTGCGAGCGCGTCGGAGTCGGCTGCTGTTGCGCCGGCGGCTGCTGTTGCGTGATCACCGGCTGCGTCCGCTGCGGCGGCGCCGCGACAGTGCCACCGGTCGCGAGTGCGTTCGCATCCGCAGGCGTGAGGTGTTTCTTCGCGACGGTGTCGAAGGCGCTGCGCACGTTCGACGGCAGCGGAAGCGAGGAGAACTTCTTCTCGACGCGTTCCGCGGCGACGAGGCGGCGGATGGAGTCGCGAGCGCCGTCGTTGTTGCCGAGGCGGTCCTGGGCGATCGCGAGGTAAGCGAGTGCGGTCTGATAGTTGTCGACGGTCTCGACGAGTCCGAAAGCGGCGATGCGCAACGGCGTGGCGGCCGCGTCGTACTGTCCGGCTTCGACGGCGGATGCGCCGCGGCGGAGCAGGCTCACGTAAAAGTCCGCCGCGCTCTGCGCAAATGCGGAGCTGGCCGCGGTGAGCAGCAACGTGAATAGCAGCGTGACTCGTGCAGGATTTCGCATCATTTTGCGTGCAGTCCTCAGAACGCCAGCGCACGGCTGCAATTCCGCTGGCATGTCTTGGGGAAGCGAACCGTGCCGGATTCTGCCACAGCTCGATCGCACACGCGAAGGACGGCTGTGAGAAATACGTTAGACTCTCGCCCTTCCGTGACTAAGAACGTGATCGTCGTCGGTGGAGGCCTCGCTGGTCTCGCAGCGTCGATTTTCCTCGCGCGCGGCGGTTGCTCCGTCACGCTTTTCGAAAAGCGCCGGCTCCTCGGCGGACGCGCCATCACGCATCTCCGCCACGGCTATCGCTTCAATCTCGGCGCGCACGCGTTCTACAAACACGGCATCGGCGCGGCGGTTTGCCGCGAGCTCGGCGTTCCGATTCGAGGCGGACTCGTCAAGGCGAAAGGCCTCGCACTCGTCGACGGAATGGAGCTGACGCTGCCCACCGGCATTGCGTCATTTCTGACGACGTCGCTGCTTTCGCTGCGCGGCAAATCGCAACTCGGGATGGCGCTTCTGCGCGTGCGCGGCCGCAACGGCGCGAACGTCGGCGACATCACGGTGCGCGAGTGGCTCGATCGCACGTTCACCGACGAACGCGCACGCGAGGTGATGGAAGCGCTGCTTCGACTTGCGACGTACTCCGATCACGCGGAGGAAGCGAGCGCGAAGTACGCGCTCGTGCAGATGCGCGCGGCATTGCGCGGCACGATCTACATCGACGAAGGCTGGCAGCGCATCATCGACTCGATGCACAGCGCGGC
>DASVNL010000346.1:0-2250 GCA_036383875.1 Thermoanaerobaculia bacterium | reverse complement strand
GGGTTTGCTCGTCGAGGAAACGGGCAATCGTTACGCGGGCCTGTATTGGGTGATCGGCATCGCGCTGATGACCTTCTTCGTCGGCACGTTCGCGCTCAACGAGAGTCATCGCGTGGAGATCTGGAAAGAAGCGGAAGACGCGCGGCCGACTTAGTACAACCAGCGGCTGTTGATTGCGTCGAAGATCTCGCCCGGCTCGCGACAAGGCCGGTCGTCGATGCTTCGCACCGCCGCCATCAACGTGAGGCTGCCGGTGAGGAACGAGCCCGCGCGAATCTCGTCGTGCGTCGGTGCGCGTTCCTCCACCGCGATGCCGAGCTGCGCAGCTTGCTCGAGCACCCACGCGCGCATGATCCCCGGCAGAACGTTCGACGGCGCCGTGATCAGCGAGTCGCGCGTCACCGCGAACACGTTCGACGCCGTGCCTTCGAGAATGTGGCCGTCGCGATCGACGAACAATCCCTCGTTCGCGCCCGCCATCACCGCTCTGCGCAGTCCGATCACACACGGCGCGTACGACGTCATCTTGTGTTCAGGCAACGCGCGTGTGAGTGAAGCGTCGAGCGTGATCACGGTCGCGTTCATGCGACGCGCGAGTGTCAGCGGCGGAATCGGATTTGTTTGCGCGGAAAGCGTCCACGCGCTGGGGCTCGCTGCAACGTGAAGTACGCGCATCGCGGCTTCGTCTTCGTTCGACGTGAATGCGCGAAACGCATCTTCGTCAGGCGCAGGCAAGCCCAGCGCGAACGCGGAGTTGGTCATGCGCTCGAGATGCTCTTCGAGCAGCACGACACGGCCGCGCGAGACGAGCATCGTCTCGAACAATCCGAGTCCGTGCGCGACGGCCGGCGAGTCGATGTCGATCTGTTTCATCACTCCACTCCCGCGTAACGCAAAAACGCCTCCGACTTCGCGCGCGTCTCGTCATCCTCCGCGTCCGCGCGCGAGTCCCAAACGATGCCACCACCCGCGTGATATCGCATTTCGTCGTCCGTGATGACGGCCGTGCGAATCGCGACGCTCATCTCGACGGTCCGCGCGCCGATGAATCCGATCGAGCCGCAGTACACGCCGCGCGGGACAGGCTCGATGTCGCGAATCATCTGCACTGCCGCGCGTTTCGGCGCGCCGGTGATCGACGCCGCGGGCGAAAGCGCGCCGAGGATTTCGGAGAGTCTGCGATCGCGCAGGCCGGTGGCCTGAACGGTGGATTCGAGGTGATGCACGTATTCGAGCGTGCGCACGCGACGATAGTCAGTGACGGTGACGTGTCCGGGTGGCGCGATCTTGCCGAGGTCGTTGCGCGAGACGTCGACGATCATCAGATGCTCGGCGGCGTCTTTCGCGGAGTCGAGCAACGTCGCGATGTTTTCCTCACGACGAATCGTGCCCTTGATCGGCCGCGTCTCCGCGATTCCATTCACACGATCGAGTCGCAACAACACTTCCGGCGACGCACTCGCAATCACGCACTTCGGCCCCCGCACAAACGCGGACATCCGCGGCGGGATCGCGCCTGTCAGCGCGCGATACAACTCGCCCGCATTGCCACGTCGCGCGACGGACAACGCGCGCGTGAGGTTGACCTGATACACATCGCCATCGCGAATCGCATCACGAATGCGATCCACCGCCCGCGCATACGCACCATCGCCAAGCGAGTCTTTCAACGGTGTCATCCCGTGCGATCGCACGGGATCCCCCACACTCGCCGCTCCTTCATCACCAAACAAGAACGCCTGCCCCTGCGGATCGATCACGATGCCGGAGCGATGTCGCGCAAAAAACATCGCCGGCTCAGGCGGATTGCGATCGCGCGTTCGCGCACGCTCCTCCGTCGCCATCGTCTCGTACGCGATGAACCCCACCCAACCACCCGTAAATGGCCCCACGCCGTCATCGCCAATCGCGACGTCGCGCTCCATGAAATCGAGCTCGCGCTTCCAGTCGTGCACACGATCCCACGCCAACACGCGCACGTCCTCGGGCCACGGCAACATGACCCGCCACCCGCCCTCATCACTCCACCCCTCGAGCAACGCCGCCCCCACCCGATCGCTATCAAACACGATGCGATCGTCGGGCGCGGTGGCGAGTCGGGTGAGCGTGGGCATTGGGGCGGTATCGTATTCGGCCACCGCCCTCGCGTTGACAAATAACCCACCCCTGCGCGACTATCCCCGTTCTTTCCCGCCTTGGTGTGGTGTAGCTCAGTTGGTAGAGCGCCGGATTGTTAATCCGGTGGTCGTA
>DASVNL010000345.1:0-5150 GCA_036383875.1 Thermoanaerobaculia bacterium | reverse complement strand
GCTCGGTGCTTCATGAGGTTGCTCTTCATCGATGACAGCCCGGATGACGCGGAACTCGTCGCATCTCATCTAAGGCGGTTCGGCTTCGACTTCACGTTTCAAGTCGTGGACTCGCAGGAGGGCCTCGAGCGCGCGCTGAATGAGACGTCGTGGTCCGCGGTGCTGTCGGACTACAACATGCCCGGCTTCGACGTCGAACGTGCACTCACGATGGTCCGCGAGCACAACGCGGATCTGCCGTTCATCGTCGTGTCCGGAATGATCGGCGAAGAGAGAGCCGTCGATCTGATTCGCGCCGGCGCGAGCGACTACGTCGGCAAGGATCGCCTCGGCCGCCTCGGACCCGCACTGCAACGCGAGCTGCGCGACGTGCAACTGCGCGTCGAGCGTCGTTCTTTGTTCGAAGCGCTGCGCCGTTCCGAGGATCGCTATCGCCGCGTCTTCGAGAAAGCGCCCCTCGGCATCGGCATCACCACGAGCGAAGGCCGCTTCGTCAGCGTCAACGATCACCTCGCCGACATCTTCGGCGCGACGCGCGAGTTCGTCACGGGCCGTCTCTTCTCCGACTTTCAACATCCGTTCGAAATACCGGTTCCACTGACTGGCGGACCCGCGCAATTCGAATGTCGCGCGGTGCGCATCGACGCGGCGATCGTCTGGACGAACATCACCCTCGCGCCGATCTCGTCCGACTCCGGCGAGCTCGAACAGATCGTCTGGCTCGTCGAAGACATCTCGGCGCGCAAAGCATCGCAGGAGCGGCTCGTGTTGCAGGCGCATCTGCTCGACTCCGTGCAGCAGGCCGTCGTCGCGACGGATCTCGCGGGCAAAGTCATCTACTGGAATCGCTTCGCCGAGGAGTTGTACGGGTGGCGAGGGGATGAAGTGATCGGACGTCCGCTGCTCGAGCTCGCGCGCTGGTTGCAGACGAGCGGATTCGCGAGCACCGTGATCGAGGCGCTGACGCGCGGCGAAGCATGGACCGGCGAGTTGATGATGCAACGTCGCGACGGCACGACGTTCCCCGCGTACGTGATCAACGCACCGCTGCTCGACGACGCCGGCAAGATCGCGGGCACGGTCGCGGTGTCGCAGGACGTGACGGAGCGGCGGCGCGCCGAAGAAGAACTCCGGTCGAATCGCGAACAGCTCGCGGCCGCGCAAGCGATCGCGCATGTCGGCAGTTACGAGTACGACCTCGCGACGGGCCGTCGTTATTGGTCCGACGAGCTGTTTCGCATTTACGGACTCGAGCCGCAAAGCCAGGTCGACATGTCGCTCGTCGACAACCTCATTCATCCCGACGACGTCACGCTCGTCAACGAACGCCGAAAGCAACACCTGGCGACGCTCGAGTCGTTCGATGGCGATCACCGCATCGTGTTGCCGTCCGGAATCGTGCGGACGCTGCACGGCCGCGGGCAGACGATTCGCGACGAAAGCGGCAAGCCGGTCAAAGTGGTCGGCGTGCTTCAGGACGTTTCCGAGGTGCGCGCACAGGAGCGCGAACTGCGGATGCTCGCGCAGCAGCAGAGTGCGATCGCGGAGCTGAGCAAGGTCGCGCTGACGTCGGTCGACGAGAAGACGCTCGCGCTCGCGTGCGAGCTCGTGTCGACCCGACTGAACATCGAGCACGCGCTGCTCTTCGAACGTGACGGCGACGACCTGACGCACGTGGCCGGCACGTGCGCGGATCATGAAGCTCCCGCGTTGATCGCGGCGACGAAAGCGGAAGCGTCGCAGGCGCGACGCACGCGCGTCGTGAAGGACGATCCCGCGCTGGCGGAGCTCGGAATTCGCAGCGGCCTCATCGTGCCGATCGCGAGCGCAGCACACTCGTACGGCGTGCTCACCGCGTTCTCGCGCGACGCAAATCGGTTCGGCCGGCCGGACGTGCAGTTCGTCGAGTCGCTCGGGAACATCCTGGCCGAGGCGCTGGAGCGTGAGCGCGGACGTCGCGAGGTTGCGGCGTCGGAAGAGCGCTATCGCGCGGTCGTCGAAGGCGCCTCCGAGATCATCTTCACGCTGACGCCGAAAGGCATCTTCACGTCGCTCAACGCGGCGTTCGATTGGGTCACCGGCTACCCCGTCGAAGCGTGGCTGGGCCGCTCGTGGCTCGATCTCGTGCAGCCGTCGGATCGCGCGTTCGCGGCGTCGGAAGTCGAAGCCACAGTGCGCACCGGCGAAGCGGTGATGACCGAGCTGACACTCGAATGCCAGCGCGGTCCGATCGTCATCGAGCTGTCGATGATCGCAAAAGAGAAGAACGGCACCACCGCGATCTACGGCTTCGCGCGCGACATCACGGCTGCACGTCGCGCCGAACGCGAACGACAGGAGCTCACGCGCAACCTGCAACTGCTGCTTGACTCGACCGCGGAAGGCATCATCACGATCGACCTCGAAGGTCGCTGCATGATGTGCAATGCCGCGGCGGCGCGCATGTTCGGCAGCACGCCCGAGGCGATCATGCATTCGGACGTGCGCGGGCTGTTGCAGCAGGACCAGGCGGAGTCTCCGATTCTCGTCGCGGCGCGCACGGGCGAAGTCCTCTCCTCCGCGACCGGCTCGTTCATGCGCATGGACGGCGCCGTGTTCCCGGTCGAATACTCCGCGGCGCCGATCGTCGACGAAGGTCAGCGCGTCGGCATCGTCATCGGCTTCACCGACATCACCGAGCGCATCAAGCTCGAAGCCAAACTCGAACAAGCCAACCGCATCGCCAGCCTCGGCCGCCTCGCCGCCACCGTCGCGCACGAGTTCAACAACGTGCTGATGGGCATCTCGCCCTTCATCGAAGTCCTGCGCCGCGGCCGCAACGTCGAGTCATCGCTCGATCACATCGCGCGGGCGGTGAAGCGCGGCAAGCGCGTCACCGAAGACATCCTGCGATTCACGCAGCCGTCCGAACCTGCGCGAGCGCCGCTCGAAGTGCAGTCGTGGCTGCAGAACGTCGCACTCGAAGCACGTTCGCTGCTCACGCCGTCGTGTGGCGTCGAAACGCACGTCGTCGATCCGACGATGTTCATCGACGGCGATCAGAATCAGCTCCAGCAGATCTTCACGAATCTCGTGCTCAACGCGCGCGACGCGATGCCGAACGGCGGGCTGCTCACGATTCGCGTGCAGCGCGAACCGCCGGGCACGAAGCTGCCGTTCGGCGTCGTGATGAATCCGGAGCGCTTCGCTCACTTCATCGTGCGCGACACGGGATCGGGCATGCCTGAGGAAGTGCTGCGGCACATCTTCGAGCCGTTGTTCACGACCAAGCGTACCGGCACGGGACTCGGGATTCCGGTCGCGTTGCAGGTCGTGCAACGGCACGGCGGCGACATGTTCGTGGAGAGCACGGTCGGCGTCGGCACGACGTTCCACATCTTCCTGCCGCTGACGGAGTCCGCGCGCACGCCGGTCGAAACGGCGCCGGATCCCGAGCGCGTCGCCGCGGCGAAGCGCGTGTTGCTCGTCGAAGATGATGCGAGCGTCGCGTCGGGCATCGCGACGCTGCTCGAATTCGAAGGCGTCGCGGTGACGACGGCGACGACCGGCGAGGCTGCGCTCGCGGCGTTGCGGTTCGATGTCCCCGACCTCGTGATCCTTGATGTCGGCCTGCCCGACATCGACGGCACCGCGCTGTACGAAACGATCGCGCGGTTGCATCCGACGCTGCCCGTGATTTTCTCGACCGGTCACGCCGATCGCTCGAAGATCGACGGACTGCTCGACCGTCCGCACGTCGGCTTCCTGCTGAAGCCGTACGACGTCGCGAATCTGCTCGACGTGATGCGCGAAGTGATCGCCGCGGCCTAACGCTTGATGCGCGAGACGTGACTCGCGGCGACGCGCCACTTCCCGTTCTCGCGCACGACGCTGTCGGTGAACTGTAAGTCCGTTTCGAACTGCGTGGCGCCGGCATTCCCCGCGACTCGCGTGATACCTGTGACGACCGCGGCGTCGCCGTGCAGCCGCACTTTCATGTCGCGATTCTCGAAGACGCGATAGACGATGCTGCCGTTGCGCGCGATCTGCAGATCGTCCTCGCGCGACGTGACGATGCCGTCGGGATCGGTGAGCGTGAAGTCGGGCGTGAGCAACTCCGTCATCTTTGCGACGTCGGCCTGCTGATACGCGCGACACGCCGCGTGCAGCGTCTCGATGACGGCTGCCTCGTCGTTCGCGGCCGTCGTCGTCGACGCGCATCCGGCGAGCAGGACGCACAGCAGAGCAGTGAGCAGAACGTGTTTCATGTCAGCGGCGGATCGTAGCCCGCCGCGACGATCGCGCTTGTTACTCTTCGTCGTCGTTTGCAGCGTCGCTCATGAACTGCGCGCGCTGCCGCTGCGCGAGGCGTTGCAGGAAGTCGTACGCGATGCCGCCGCTGGTCTTGCGCAACGTCATCAGATACACGGCGAGCGCGATCAATCCGCCGAGCCAGGCGAACGTGCCGAACGCGCGCTCGCCGGGATAGAACGGCCAGAGCATGAACATCAGCGCGCCCGCGACTCCCGCGACGAGGAGCAGCACGCGCTGAAGTTTCGGCGCGTCGACGTCGCGGTTCGCGGTCAGTCGCACGCTGGCCTCGACGTCGTTCACGCGGGTCCACGTGACGCTGCACGCAACACCGCCACTCGTCGCGACGCCACGACGCAACGGCAGCGTGAAGTCACGCGCGTTGTCGCGCTCGGCGGTGATCTCACCGCCGTACAAGTCGACGAGCTCCGCGACGCTCTCCTCGATTCCTTCGAACGGCACACCCTCTTCGGTCAAATCGACCGGAGTCGCCGCGGGGGTCATCCCTCTCTCTTCAGCCACGTTCTTCGCACCTCATTCGCCGGTCCGGCGGTCAATCGAATCGTCTGTCGCGCATCGCGCCGTCCGCGCAGCGTGAGCTGCTTCACGACGCCCGCGCGCGCCACGAGCACCTCGGTCGCCTGTCCTTCGCGAACGCCGCGCAGCGCGTTCTTCACCGCCGCCTCGCTCGTCGTACGGAGTCCGCCGATCGCGAGCAGCTCGTCGTTCGGCAGCAGTCCCGCCTCCATCGCCGCCCCACCGCGCGTGACTGCATCGACGACGAGCAGACCGTCCGAGGACTTCAGTCGCGCGCCGAGAGACATCGCGGTGGATGCCGGTGACGCGGCGAATGCTACACC
>DASVNL010000344.1:0-7668 GCA_036383875.1 Thermoanaerobaculia bacterium | reverse complement strand
CCAGGCGAACTGGGGCTCATCCGCGGGCGCGAACGGATATCGGCTCGACGTGTCGCCCAACAGTTCGTTCTCGTCATTCATCTCCGGCTACAACAACCTCGACGTCGGCAACACGCAGTCACAAACCGTGAGCGGACTCAGTGCCGCCACGACCTATTTCTATCGTGTGCGCGCCTACAACGGCAGCGGAACGAGCGGCAACTCCAACACGATCGGCACCGCCACGAACGGCAGCGGCAATCCCGCGCCGACCGTGTCCAACGCAACGCCCAACTCCGGATCTGCGAGCGGCGGCACTTCCGTGACCATTACCGGCACTGGATTCCTCGCGGGCGCGACCGTGACGTTCGGCGGAAGCTCGGCGTCGTCCGTGTCGGTCAACGGCACCACGTCGATCACCTGCACGACGCCCGCGCACAGCGCAGGAGCGGTCACCGTCATCGTGACGAACACCGACGCGCAGAGCGGGCAGTTGTCCAGCGGATTCACGTACACAGGCAGCACGACATCCGCGTACGACGGCACGTTGCGCGCGCCGCTCTGCAGCGCGCCGAGCAGCGTCTGCGACTCCGGGTCACTTCTCGTCGGACGATCGAGCGTCGGTCCCGAGCCGAACGCTCCGAACACACTGCAGGACTCGTGTGCGGACGGCGGAGCGGGCGGATTCCATTCCGACGAATCGCTCGACCGGCTGATCGTCTCGACTGTCGACGGATCCGTGATGGCTCCCGGGAAACAGGTCTGGATCGATGCGTGGGTCTGGGCGTACAGCGAATTCGCATCCGATCATCTCGATCTCTACTACGCGTCCAACGCCAGTGCGCCGTCGTGGACCTATCTGACCACACTGACGCCGACAGTCGCCGGCCTGCAACAACTCTCCACGCAATACACGCTCCCCTCCGGCTCCTCGGTGCAAGCGATCCGCGGAGTGTTCCGCTTCAACGGCTCGGCCTCGTCGTGCGGAACGAACTCGGGCTACGACGACTACGACGATCTCGCATTCGCGGTGTCGGGTCAGAGCGGAGGCGGATCGGGTCGGTCGCTGTATCTGGTCACGCCGTGCCGGCTCCTCGACACGCGCTCGGCGAACAATCCGTTGTGGGCATTGGACACGCGGACCATCATCTCGACGGGCGCCTGCGGCATCCCCGCGGACGCACGCGCGATCACGTACCACATCACCGTCGTCTCGCCCGCGGCGGCCGGCTGGCTGACGCTCTATCCGTCCGACATCGCGCGGCCTCTCGCCAGCACGATCAGCTTCCGCGCGGGTCGCACTCGCGCGAACAACGGAATCGCCGGACTCTCGAGCATCGGCCAGATGAACGTCTACAACGGATCGGGCGCCGGCGATGCGGTGCACTTCATCATCGACGTGACCGGGTACTTCAAATGACCTAACGAAACAGCTTCCGCGCGGCCTTCAGGCCGCACTTCTGGTGCTTGTCGTACGCGCGCGCCGCGGCTTCACGCACGTCCGCACCGCGGACATGCGCGTCGATCGCCGCGGTGAGCGTGTACGCCTCGGGGGCCATGAGGTTCGTCGTGAGCAGCAAGGGTTGCGATCCCGCGCGCTGCAGGTGTTTGCCGAAGTACTGCAGACTTGCGCATGCGAGGACGATCGCGCGTGGCTTTGTCGCGGCGTTGCCGATGCGCGGGCTGACGTCGAACTCCATCAGTCCGTCGTGACCGATGTACGCGATGACGTCCGCGCCGCCGAATGATGCTTGCTCGAGGAACGCGGTGATGGCCTCGCGAATCCGCGAGCCACGCCACGCATCCGCGACGATCTCGACGTCGCGGCCGTTGATCTTCTTCTTCGCGACGATGCGTTCGAGCACGGCCTCGTGCGTCGTCTTCACCTTCTGCACGGACCAGCCGTCGCGCTTGAGCCACGACTTCACGCCGTACATCGCGCCCCAGTAGAGATTCGTGCGCGGATCGTTGCCGTCGCCGATCGCGGCGGGCACCGGGACGATCCCCTGCGTCGCGTTGTCGCACAGCGCGACCGTCACGTGCACGCGCAGCGGCGCGCCGAACACCGGCAGCGCGAGGAACAGCAATAGTCCGAATCGAACGACAAACGTGCGAGCTGGAAGCTCGCGGAACGGCCGGCTGGAAGCCGGCGCTACGGGTTCAGCCATCATGGCTTCAAGAGGTGCTTCTGCACCTTCCCCAGCGCCGTGCGTGGAATCGAGTCGACGCGTTCGAAGCGGCGCGGGACTTTGAACGACGCGAGTTGCTCGCGACACGCGGATTCGAGCTGCGTTGTGTCGAAGTCGCCGACGAGATACGCGACCGGCACCTCGCCGCGCACCGGATCATTCACGCCCACGACCGCCGCTTCCGACACGCCGGGTTGTTCGAGCAGCAACTCTTCGATCTCGCGCGGATAGATGTTGAAGCCGCCGGAGAGGATGAGATCGGACTTGCGGCCGAGGAGCGTGATGTAGCCGTCGGGAGATTGCGTGGCCATGTCGCCGGTGCGGAAGAACCCATCGCTCGTGAACGCAGCGGACGTCGCATCGGGACGGCGCCAGTAACCCGCGAAGAGATTCGGACCGCGCACGAGCAACTCGCCGTTTTCGATCCGCACCGAAATGCCCGGCAGCGGAAATCCCACCGTCCCCGCGCGACGCTCGCCGATGTACGGATTGCTCACGTTCATGAACGTCTCGGTCATGCCGTAGCGTTCGAGGATCGTGTGATGGAACAGCGCGCGAAATTGCTCGAGCACGTGCGCGGGCAGCGGCGCGGATCCCGACACGAACAAGCGCATCGACGCGCCGATGCGTTGCGCCACGTCGGGCGGAGTGTCGAGCAGACGCACGTACACCGTCGGGACGCCGAAGAAAAGCGTCGGCGCGAAGTCGAGAAACTCGTCCGCGGCGGTCTTGTGATCGAAGCGTTCGAGCAAACGCATGCGACAACCGCTGACGAGCCACGTGTGCAAACCGTTGCCGAGCGCGTGGATGTGAAACAACGGCAGTGCGAGCAGGAAGCGATCGCGATTGGTGATCTGCCAGCACGTCGTGAGCGTCACGGCATTCGATGCGAAGTTGTTGTGCGTCAGCACCGCGCCCTTCGACGTGCCCGTCGTGCCCGACGTGTAGATGATCGCGGCGGGCGTGTCGCCGTCGAGATCGAGCGGCGGTCGCGAGTCGTCGTCGCTCATCGCGATCGGCGCATCGAGAAATGCGCGCGGTTCGGCGTCGCCGCGAATGTGCGCGATCTCGCGCTCGCGATAGAGGATGTTCACCGGCACGAAGATCACGCCGAGCTTCACGCACGCGAGATAGAGGTCGATCAGCTCGATGCAATTCGCGAGATAGACGCACAACCGGTCGCCCTTTACGAATCCGCGCTCGCGCAGCGCATTCGCGACGCGATTACTGCGGCGTTCAATTTCGCCGAACGTGTACGTCGTCCCTTCCCACTCGAGCGCGGGCTCGTTCGCGCGCGCGATCAGCGAGAGGTCGAAGAGGTGGAGGAGATGCATGCGCCACGCATGCTACGCTCGGCGCGCATGCCGGAGCACATGGAAGACGCACGCCGCGACGTGTGGCTGCACGCGCGGAAGATGTGGGAGGCGCGGCTCGTCGTCGCGTCCGCGGGCAACGTCAGCCGTCGGGTCGACGAGCAGCACATCGCCGTCACGCCGAGCGCGATTCCGTACGAGACGCTGACTGAAGACCAGATCGTGATCGTCGATCTCGAGAGCGGTCGCGCAATCGACGGACAGACGCCGTCGTACGAGTTGCCGATGCATCTCACCGTCTATCGATCGAGGCCCGACGTCCACGCAATCGTGCACACCCATTCGCCGTACGTCACGACGCTTTCTGTGTTGCGACGTCCGCTACCACCCGTCATCGACGAGATGATGGTGTACTTCGGCGGGCCGGTCGAAGTCGCAGACTACGCGTTCACCGGCACCGACGAAGTCGGCCTGCATGTGATCCGCGCGCTTGGCGATCGCACGGGCGTGATCCTCGCGAATCACGGGAACGTCTGCATCGGCAGACATCTGCGCCAGGCGCTGCACGTCGCGGTGGTGATGGAGTCGTGCGCGCAGGTGTACGTCGAGGCGCTGAAGCTCGGCGAGCCGGTCACGCTGCCGATCGAGGCGATCGTCGCGGGACGGCGGATGTTCGAAGAGCGCAATCGCTGACGACTGCGCCCTTCGAGCGTCGATTCGTTACGGAGTGGCTCCGCTCTTGGTCGGATAGCCGAGGGATTCCCAGGAGCCGAGACCGCCATAGAGCGCGGAGACATTCGTGTAGCCGTTCTTCGCGAGAATCTGTGCGGCGTGGCCGCTCGACTCTTCGTTCGGGCACGTGCAGTACGCGACGATCTCGCGATCCTTCGGAAGCTGGCCGAGGTTCGCTTCGACGCTGGCGAGCGGAATGTGGATCGCGCCGGGGATGTGCGAGCGCTGATACGAGGCCTGGTCGCGCACGTCGACGACCACCACCGCGTTGCGATTCACTTTCGCGCGCAGATCTTCGACGGCGATGCGCTTGAACTCCTGCGCTGGCTCCGGCGGCGCGGCGAGAGGAGTCGTCGCGGGATTGAAGTCGGACGTCGCGGTGGCTGCGGGCATCGCAGCGGTGCTGAAGTCGGCGGTGACCGGCGACGAGTTCGTCGCGACGGCGGACGTCGCGGTGGCCGACGTCGTGACGGTCGTCGCGGACGTTTCGGCGACGACGGTCGATGCCGGCTCGACCGTGCGCGTCAGCGCCCAGCCAACCAGACCGGCGACGAGCAACGCGCCGACGATCATCACGGCCATCGTCGTTTTCGAAGAAGAAGCGGGTGGGGTGTCGTGTCTTTTACCCATGCTGGACGGATCGTACAGCATCACCGCGCAGAGAGGGACTGGACCGCTTCGATCAGACGTGTCACTTCGCCGTCAGTCGTGTAACAACCTGCGCCGACACGCACGAGCCCGTCGATGCCGTAGCGCTCGCAGACCGTGGCCGCGTAGAAGTTGCCGCTGCTCGCAAACACTGCGCTCTCCGCGAGCTTGGTCGCGACGTCATCGCACGACACGCCCTCGACGACGAACGAGACCGTCGGCGTCCGCGGCTCGTCCGGGGACGGTCCGTACACGCGCACGTTGTCGAGCGCGGAGAGTCCGTCCCACAGCATGCGCGTGAGTCGCAGTCCCTGTTCATGCAGCCAGTGATAGGCGCTCGTCAGTTTCTCGCGGCGCGTGCCGCCCTCGCCCATCGCCGCGAGGAAGTCGACCGTCGCCGCGATGCCTGCGATCGCCTCGTGGTTCTGCGTGCCGGTCTCCGCACGTTCGGGCGCGTAGTCCGGCGCGGGTGCGAGTTTCGGGAACGGGATCGTGTCGAGGAGCTCGTGGCGTCCCCAGAGGATGCCGGCGTGTGGTCCGTAGAATTTGTACGACGAGCACGCGAGGAAGTCGCAGCCGATCGCCTGCACGTCGATGAGCTCGTGCGGCGTGAGGTGCACGGCGTCGACGAACATCAACGCACCCGCGTCCTTTGCGATCTTCGCGACGCGCCGCAGGTCGTTGATGGTGCCGGTCGCGTTCGACGCACCGCCGACGGCGATGAGTTTCGTGCGCTCGGTGACGAGGCTCGCGAGATGGTCGTAATCGAGCTGCGCGGTCTCGCAGATCATCCGCGCCGATTTCACATTGACGCCGCGATCGGTCGCGAGCGCACGCCACGGCGCGATGTTCGCGTGATGATCGAGGTCGGTGACGATCACTTCGTCACCTTCGGCCCACATGCGGCCGAGGGCGCGGCCGAGGTGGAAGGTGAGCGTGGTCATGTTCGCGCCGAACACGATCTCGTCCGCGCGACCATTCAGCAGATCCGCAGCAGCCTGTCGCGCGTTCGCGATGATCGCGTCCGTCTCCGCGCTGGTCGGATACGCCCAATGCGTGTTCGCGTTGTGGTGAAACAGATAGTCAGTCATCGCCTCGGCGACGACGCGCGGCACCTGCGTCCCGCCCGGCGCATCGAAATACGCGACCGGCTGCCCGTTGTGAATGCGTTCGAGTGCGGGGAACTGCGACCGGACTGAAGTGATGTTCATGCGCGGCGCATTGTAGTCGGCGGTTTGGTTGGCGGTTGCCGGTTGGCGGTTGTCGGGAGGCCACCACCCAGCCACGATGAGGCTGCGGCTCTATCGTTCCCCCGCCAACCGCCAACCGCCAACTGCCAACCGCCAACCAACCGTTATATCCTCCGCCACCACTATGTCCGAACAGTCCCTCAGAGATGTCCGAATCGAAAAGCGCCGCCTCCTCGAACGTGAGGGAGTACAGGTGCATCCCGACCGTTTCGAGCGCACGCACACGCTGCGCGAGACGATGAAACTCGAGCCGGGGACGAAGGTCCGCACGGCCGGGCGCATCGGGCAACTTCGAAAATTCGGGAAGCTCACGTTCGCGACGCTGCAGGATTTCGACGGGCACATTCAGATCGCGCTCGTGCGCGATGGGCTCGACGCGGATCCCGAAGTCTCGAAGAAAAAGTACGAGCTCTTCTCGAAAGGCGTCGATCGCTGGGATTTCCTCGGCGTCGACGGCGAGATGTATTTCACCGACAAAGGCGAGCTCACGATCCGCGTCGCCGACTGGACGTTCCTCGGCAAGACGTTGCAGCCGCCGCCGAACAAGTACCAGGGCACGAAGGACGTCGAGACCAACTGGCGCAAGCGCTACCTCGATCTCGTGTCGAACGAAGAGACGCGCCATCGCTTCCGCGTGCGCGCCGCCGTGACGACCGCCATTCGCGACTATCTCAATCGCAACGGCTTCGTCGAAGTCGAGACGCCGATTCTCAACACGCAGCAGTCGGGCGCGCTCGCGCGTCCGTTCTATTCGCATCACAACGCGCTCGACATGGAAGTCGTGCTGCGCATCGCGCCGGAGACGTATCTCAAGCGACTCGTCGTCGGCGGCTACGATCGCGTGTACGAATTCGCGCGCTGCTTCCGCAATGAAGGTCTGGCCGCGTCGCACCTCCAGGAATTCACGATGCTGGAGTTCTATGCGGCGTACTGGAACTACGAAGACAACATGACCTTCACGGAGAACATGCTCCGGCATGCGATCCAGGAAGCGGTCGGCACGCTGCAGATCCAGCGCGGCGGAAAGACGATCGACTTCGCGCAGCCGTGGCCGCGCCGTCGTCTGCGCGACGTGATCCTCGAGCACAGCGGCATCGACATCGACGAGCACAAGGAAGCGTCGACGCTGCGCGCGGCGATCATCGCGAACAAAGTGGAGCTCGACAATCCGGACGCGGGACGCGGCAGTCTCATCGATCAGCTCTACAAGCGCACCGCACGGCCGACGCTGATCCAGCCGACGTTCATCGTCGGGCATCCCGTGGATCTCTCCCCGCTCGCACGCCGCAACGACACGAATCACGAAGCGGTCGATCGCTTCCAGCTCGTGGTCGACACGTGGGAAGTCATCAACGCGTACTCGGAGCTCGTCGATCCGATCGATCAGCGCGAGCGATTCGAAGAGCAGGCGGAGCTGCGCAAGAAGGGCGACGACGAGGCGATGCCGGCCGACGAGGATTACCTCACGGCGATGGAGTTCGGCATGCCGCCGATTTCCGGCTGGGGCATGGGCATCGATCGATTCGTGGCCTTGCTCACCGAGGCGCCGAACCTGCG